>JAUNAI010000230.1:0-1366 GCA_030527705.1 Planctomycetia bacterium
TGCCGGAAGGAATATGATTAATTGTTGAGGACCGCACAACGACAGTAAAGAAGACACTGATTAAGTATTTTCTATTCCTTTAGGAGTTGGTTATGATCGACAGTCGTTATGATTTTATGATGCCACAGCGGGTCGTGTTCGGGTGGGGACGGTGTGTCGAGTTACCGGAACTGGTAAAACCACTCGGAAAACGGGTTCATCTCTTCTGCGGGTCGCGGACAATTTATAATTCGGAGCGATTTCGGGACTTGCGCGAAAATCTTATCGAAAATGGTCTGGAAATCGGTGAAATCGAGGTTCAGACCGGAGAACCAACCGTCGAAAATGTCGACCGTGTAACGGAAAAACTCGTGAAAATGGGTGTTTCACTCGAAAATGGTGACGTTTTCATCGGAATCGGAGGAGGCGCAGCGATGGACTTGGCGAAAGCTGTCTCTGCGATGGTCACGAACTGGAAAACGATGGTAAATGGCGAAAAACACAGTGTTTTAGCGTATCTGGAAGGTGTCGGGAACGGTGCGAAAATCGTGAATGACCCGATTCCGGTGATTCTAATGCCGACGACAGCGGGTTCTGGGGCGGAAGCGACCAAAAACGCGGTGATTGCGTCTTATGACCCACCGTTTAAGAAAAGTCTCCGCGATAATCGGCTTTTTGCGCGCGCGATTCTGATTGACCCGGAATGGACGGTAAGTAATTCCCCGACCGTGACAGCTTATAGCGGAATGGACGCACTCACGCAACTTTTTGAGAGTTATATTTCACGGAAAGCGTCACCCATACCGCAGGCACTAGCGTTACAGGGACTGAGAGTTGGATTTCACGCACTCGAAACAACGTATCGGGAACCTACGAATCGGGAAGCTCGTGAGAAAATGGCGCATGCGGCGTTTCTGTCTGGGGTGTGTCTCGCCAATTCCGGACTGGGGTTGGCTCACGGAATCGCGCCGGCACTCGGAACTTACGCACGGGTTCCACACGGGTTGGCGTGTGCGATGCTCCTCGGAAAAGCACTGCGAGTTAATGCGGCTGTCAGTCGGCAGAGACTCGTGACGCTCACGAATGTTCTTTTCCCATCGGTTTATTTCTCGAATGAGGAAGCTGCGGTTCAAAAGTTAATTTATGAGGTGAATGTGCTCACGAACGCTCTTAGAATACCGCGCCGCCTCTCTGAGTTGGGTGTCCGCGCCGACCAGCTTCCAGCAATCGCCGCCGCTTCTCGCGGAAACAGCATGAACGGAAACCCAAAACCACTCAGTGAGAGAGAAATTCTGGAGATTTTAGAAGAAGTTTATTAAGAAAATAGAATCCTCCCCCCGTTTACAAGAAACCATTTTTCCGGTAAAATAATGGAACATGGTAGAAT
>JAUNAI010000230.1:1376-6327 GCA_030527705.1 Planctomycetia bacterium
AACGAAAAACATAAAAACGCGGAGTGAATCGGGGTGAGTGATGTTCGGACTGGTGGACTGTAATTCTTTTTTTGCATCGTGCGAGAAGGTTTTCGTTCCGCGTTTACGGAATCTGCCGGTAATCGTACTGTCGAATAATGATGGCTGTGTCGTTGCACGATCGCCGGAAGCGAAGAAACTCGGAATCGCAATGGGGGTACCGTTTTTTCAGATTGAGCGGAAATGTCAGGAACTGGGAATTACGGTCTTTTCCGCGAATTTTCCGCTTTATTCTAATATGAGTCGCCGTGTGATGAACACGCTCCGGCAGTGGTGTCCCGACGTGCAAGTTTACTCGATTGACGAGGCATTTCTGAAGCTCGACGGCGTGGAAAATGCCGAGACGGAGACATTTCAGCGCCAGGTTATCGAGACGGTCTGGAAATGGACAGGAATCCCCGTTTCTTTCGGTGTCGGACCGACGAAAACACTGGCGAAAATTGCAACGCACATCGCTAAAACACGAGAAGTCGGCTGTTTCACCATTAATGACAGTGGACAGTTACAGGAACTTCTTCCACGAATTCCAGTTAGCGACGTCTGGGGAATCGGGCATCGCACGGCTCGCGTTCTTACGGCGCGCGGAGTTCGGACCGCGTGGGACCTATATCTTCAGAATCCGATTCAGATTCGTCATGATTTTTCCGTCTGTCAGGAACGGACTGTCCGAGAATTACGGGGAGAATCGTGTCTCGATTTCGAGGATTTCGCGGCACCGAGAAATTCAATTCAGCACTCACGCTCTTTCGGAACGACGATTACCGATGTAGATACGCTCGCAGAGCCGGTCTCTACATTCCTCGAAACGGTCATGGAACGGCTACGCCGATACGGAAAATACACGAATGCCGTCTGGCTTTCACTTTATGGTTACACGTGTGACGCAGGTGACCCGCACGACCGACGACCATATTCAGAAGGAGTAACCATTCCACTGGAAACAGGAACAGATGATACGCTGACTGTCCTTCCATGCGTGTTACGGAAATTGCGGAAAGCGTTTCGGTCAGACGTTTTTTACCAGAAGGCGGGGGTGACGCTGATGGGACTCTCCTCCGTACCAGATGCGGATAAATACCGAATGTTTCAGACGCCGGAAGAGCAGGAAGCCACGGATAGAAAAACTGAAACACATCAGAAATTAATGGGTGTACTGGACGCGCTCCATCAAAAATTGGGACGAAAGTCGATTGTGTTCGCGTCAGAGGGACTCGGAAAAGAGCCGGAATGGCAGAGCCGACACGAACGCAGATCTCCTGAATATACGACGTGCTGGGAAGAAATTCCGACTGTAAAATGACAAGGACTCAGGAACTCAAGGTCAAGAAGCAGAACCCCCAAAATGAAAGAGAGAGGGGGTATCACTCATCGATCCACACCTTTTTATTCTTCTCTACCTTTATCCTTTCTTTATCCTTTAATCTTCTTCCTCCTTCTCTCCCAAATACGCATGAATCATCTCATGGAACTCCGCGTAATGCGCAATCGTCGGAACACGGTGAGCGTGCCAGCCAAGTTTCTCGGCCAACTGCGTCGCTTCCACGTCGAGATCATACGCAACTTCCATATTCTCGAAAGGGAAACCGAGCGGAATCAGAATGAAATTATTATTTAAGCTATCATTTCTATCATTCTCTCCATCCCCTTCATTTTTACCATTTCCATCTGAAACTGACGCTATTCGTGGAATTTCATCCGTAATTTTCGGCTCAAGCCACGGAATCGGCGACGCGCTCGCGCTCTGCCAGACGAGAAATGATTCATTTTCCGAAAATCGCGCGGAAATCTCTGAAAATGCCGTCTGAGCTTCCGTTTCATACCCCCCCTGACGCGCAATGGTCACCGGAAGTGAATGTACGGAAAACAGTAGTTTCGCTTTTTTCTGCGTCGTAATATCTCCCAGTTTCTCGAGCGTTTCCTGAACTGCACGTTCCAAAACCGACAAAAAACGTGGATTTTTCGAGAATGGCGGAATAAATTCCAGTTTCGGACACGTTTTTCCTTCCGCCTCCAGTTCCTTCTGAACTTCCGTAAGTTTCTCAAAATAAGTACCCAGATACCCCCCAAACGGAGTCGGCGTGAAAACTAATGGAGCCTTCCGACCATCCGCGATGAGCATTTCCAGCGCATTTTTAAGCGTCGGCTGAGTGTGACGTGTGCCATAATATACCGGAATTTCCGGCTCATTTTTCTCCCACTGCGTCATGAACTTCCGAATCGCACCATTCATAGGACTCCGACCGTCGAAAAGCGCGTAATGTGCCTCCACCGCCGCCAACCGACACGCCGGAATCGGCTTTCCATGCGCGACACTCTGCAGAAACGGAGCCACATCCTCCATCTTCTCCGGTCCACCATACGCGTAAATCAGAAGGGAATCGAACTTTTTCATCTCTTATCTCCTTTCTGATAATAAGAGAGTAAACACGAATGCCCGATTCCCCCCAGTTAGGAAGAACGGGCTATCCGTTAAAAATTTACATCCACGAAAAAAACATTTTCATTACGACAGCGTCGCTTATCTTTTTCGTATTTTTTTTAATTCGACAGCGACTGTAACGGCGCTGGAATTCTACCAGCATGGTCAATAAATTCCTCGCTTCCATCCGGATTACGCACTTCCAGAATCGGGCTGGAACCGAAAAGTCCACCGAAATCGACGACTTCACCCGCTTTTGCACCCGGCACCGGAATGATTCGCACCGCCGTCGTCTTATTATTAATAACACCAATCGCCATTTCGTCGGCAATAATCGCGGAAATTGTCTCCGCTTTCGTCTCACCCGGCACGGCAATCATGTCCAGACCGACCGAACAGACCGCCGTCATCGCTTCCAGTTTTTCCAGCACGAGCGACCCTTTTCCGACCGCATCCGCCAAAGCCGAATCTTCACTGACCGGGATGAACGCGCCACTCAGACCGCCGACGGAACTTGACGCAAAAAGACCGCCTTTTTTTACCGCGTCGTTGAGCATCGCCACTGCGGCAGTCGAGCCGGGAGCACCAATTTTACGGATTCCGAGTGCCTTCAGAATTTCACCCACGCTGTCCCCGACCGTCGGCGTCGGCGCGAGTGAAAGGTCCACAATTCCGAATTCGTAACCGAGTTCCCGTGCCACTTCACGCCCAATCAACTCGCCGGCGCGCGTCACGCGGAAGCTGGTGATTTTAATCTCTTCCGCCAGCTGATCCAGCGTCACCTGACCGTTATGAAGCTCTTTAAATCGGTTCAACGCGCTACTCACCACGCCCGGTCCCGACACGCCGATATTAATAACCGCTTCCGGTTCGCCCGCGCCCATGTATGCACCCGCCATGAATGGGCTATCTTCCGGAATATTCGAGAAAATAACGAGTTTCGCACACCCGAAACCGCGAATATCTTCCGTTCTAAACGCGATGTCGCGGACGATTTCCCCCATCATCTTGACGGCGTTCATGTTAATTCCCGCTTTCCGAGACGCGACGTTTACCGACGAGCAGACCTGTTTCGTCTCTGACAGTACTTCCGGCAACGAGCGAATCAGAAGGTCTTCCGACGGAGTGATTCCCTTATGCACGAGCGCGGAAAAACCGCCAACGAAATCGATTCCGCAATTCTGGGCGGCTTTATCCAGAGCGCGAGCGATTTTCAGCGGTGCCGACGACCCGTGACCCGCCAAAATAGTCGAAATCGGCGAGAGCGCGACACGTTTATTAATGACCGGAATCCCGTATTTCATGCCGATGCGGTCACAAGTCTGAACAAGTTTCTCGGCAAAAGTCGAGATTTTCGTCAGCAACTTCTGCGCCACACCGTCCGCCGTCGCCGCCGCGCAGTCATTCACATTCAGCGCTAGCGTCACCGCACGCACGTCCAAGTGTTCCGCGTGCAACATCTCAATCGTAGAAAGAATTTCGTCGGTATTTAACATTTTTGAATCCTTTTTATCTTTTAAGTAAACACTAAATAAGTACCTGCGACGTAGTCGCGATCAAGAAGTGCTCACTTAAGGGAATTAATTAAATTATTATTTTTTTATGAATCTAGTCCAATTCGGCACGTAGTGCGTGCCGTTTTCGGTTTTCCTCCAATTCGGGGCGCAGTGCGTCCCGTTTTAAATGAGGAGGCGCACGCCGTCATTTTTCCGTCGGAATAGTCGGAAAATATTCCTCCCGGTACGGTTCCAGAATCCGCTCAAGTATCAGCGTTTTCTCGTCTTTTTTCGTTTCTAGGTCGGACATTGCCGCTGTGCGCAATTCGTTGGTAAACGGCAACTTCCGGACAATTTCCCCCTGACGGACGAGATAAATATACTCCACGTCCACTGGCGTTTCTTTTTCTCCAAACGTAAGAGAAAATTGAGGTTTCTCTCGCTCTGGTGAGGGTGAAGCCACGCTCATGCCATATCTTTTTTCAGGATCGTTCTGTTTATCCCTATCAAGCCAAAGTACAATCATCGAATCGCCAGCGCAGGTGACATAAGATCCGGTAAGTGTATCTTCATAAACGGAAACCGACATAAATGTCGCCGGAGTGTCGTACGTGCGCCCTTTCCGATTCTGCGTCAGGCTCAACACGGCGTAACACGGAACGTAAAGTAACACGACGATAAACAGAACTTTTCCCCAGTTCCATTTTTTCCGTTTCTCCGACATACGCGCCTCCTGATTTCGTGGGTTTTAGCCTAAACACTAACGCAAGATTCCACCCTTTCGGGAGGAACTTGCTACCCGTCATGTCGTGACGCTCGTGGGAGAAACCTTTTTTTGCAAAATTAGGTTTCTCCCAGACCCACTAAAACGGTTAAATTACCGAATCGGGTTGGGCAGTCCTGTCGCAAGTCGTTTCGCAACGCGTAACGACGGCAAAGCGAGATTATACGTTGCGTCGGTATTAAAAAATTCCAAAAAAACTTTTAATCGCGTTCT
>JAUNAI010000231.1 GCA_030527705.1 Planctomycetia bacterium
ACCGGAACTGAAAACGAAACTTGAAGTGGAACTTGATGAGCCTGAGGATGATTCAGGATTAAGGCTGGAACCGAAACGGGAAACAGAAGACATTCTGGAATTAAAAACGGAAACGGAAGCGGATGAGAGAGCGGAAGTAGAAATGGAAACGGATGAGAGAGCGGGAGCGGAAGTGGAAGAAGGAACGGAGATGGAACTGGAAGACGATACTCTGACAGTTCCGGATGATTTCACGTTGGATATTTCAGGAAACGCGGATGAAAATATAAAAGAGAACACGGAAAAAAAGGCGGAAAAAAAGGAAACGGATCTGAAAAAAACGCAGAAGACGTTTCAGAAAACTGATTCTGAAACGCTTCCGGTTCCGGCCGTAAAACCGACGATTCCAGCTTGCACGAATACGGAACTCGCACTACGAGAAAAGATACGAAAAACGCTCCGCGCGTATGACCATATCAGTCTATGTACGGAGGAAAATCGGCCAATTGACGTGATTTCCTACATCGTTCCGTACGGATGCGACGCGGAGATTTATTACGGTCCGCGTGAATCGAATATCCGTATTAACGCGATCGGCGCGCTCTGCTGGAACGTCCCGTTGGGTGATGAATCTGCGTTTACGGATAGTACAGAACGTCTCATGCCTCGACTGGGTTACGGAATTCAGCAGTATTCTGGTCAGCTTTTGGCTGCGTTGGCGATTGCGCGCGTGCCGATTGATTACCGATTCCCCGCCGGCTGGGCTGTTGAAGCGGATGAATTGGCCGCCAAGGAAAAAAATGGACCGGAAAACGGGAAAGAGCCCTATAAAGAAACCCGTCATAAAACGGGAAACAAGGCTGAATTCACTCTCGAAAATGAGGATGAATTCAGCCTAGAAATTGAAGAAGAAACGATTTCAGAGAATGAAAATGACTCGACCGACACACTTCCGCGGGGACAGAAACGTTTCGGGATTCAGAATCTGGTGGATTTTGAGCAGAAAAACTGTAAATGGGGGCGTGATCATTCATTGACGCTCATCGCTCTGGCGTATTATCTCCCGACGGACGCAGAATGGGAATCGTCAGACGGTGAACTCTGGACACTGGAACGGCTGGTTCAGAACGAGCTGGAACGACCGATGGCCGCCGGTGATTCTTCCGCAACGAATCAGCTTCTTGGCCTACTCTGCGCTATTCGGTGTCGGCAGATGCGGACGAAAAACGTTCCTTTAACCGGTCAGTATGCCCGTGCAGATTCCTATATAAAACGGTTCTGCACGCACGTTTTTGACCTTCAGAACGAAATCGGCGTCTGGCATCCTGAATTTTTTAAGAAGAAGGGAATGACGCCTGAAAAGCCGACGGAAATGCTGATTGCGAGTGGTCACATTCTACGGTGGCTTGTGACGGCAACACCGAGACATCAGCTGAATGACCCGCGGATTCTGAAATCTGTCACGACCGTTCAGGAACTACTGGATTATCAGTTGACCTACTGGGACCCGACTAACGCATCTGGAACGGAAGTGGAAGGAATCATGACGGCTCTGCACGCACTGACGATTTATGAAAAGCGACGTTTTAAGAAGTAAATCCATTTCACATAAAAATTCAGAGAAGAATGGGCTTTCCGGTAGTCATTTTAGTAACGTGAAATGACAGTGAAGTGGGATTTTATAACGTGTCGGGGTTAAAACATTTCATGAAATAACGATTCATGAAAACGGAGCACGAGGAAATGGCCTAACATCACGGTTTCTCCTACTGGCTCCCCTTGAAATATTCGCCAATTATGGTAGAATTATATAAAATATGTAAATTTTTCGACTTATATCCTTATTTATCCTTGATTGGAAGGCGGATTAAAAATGGCTGAGCATGTTTGCCAGAAGTGCATTGACCCGAATTGCGGCGCTGAATATGGTGTGGAAGAAGTGTTGACCGCGTGCCCGAAATGCGGTAACCTGCTGGATATTCGGTATGATTGGAATAAAATTGCGCTCCCAAAATCGTTAAAAGAACTCGAAAAATACTGGGCGATGCGTGATGTGCCACAGCGTTTTAGTGGTGTGTGGAAGTTTCATGATCTGTTGCCGTTCACGGAGCTGGGGAAGTGCGTGACGGTCGGTGAAGGCCAGACGATTCTGCAGAATTCTCACGGTGTCGCGCGTTATGCGGGCATGAATGAAGGAAATCTGTTCCTGCAGTATGAAGGAATGAACCCGTCCGGGTCGTTTAAGGATAATGGTATGTGTGCTGCGACGACGCATGCGTGTATGGTCGGTGCAACGCGGGCGGCATGTGCGTCCACGGGAAATACCAGTGCGTCTCTGGCTCTGTACTGTTCCTGCCTCCAGAAAATGAAGGCGGTTATCTTTATCGGCGACGGTAAAATCGCGTATGGAAAACTCTCACAGGCGCTTGATTACGGAGCACAGACGTTACAGATTCACGGCGATTTCGACGACGCGATGGCGCGTGTGAAAGAAGTCTCGAAGAAACTGGGAATTTATCTTGTGAACAGCGTGAATCCGTTCCGTCTTGAGGGGCAGAAAACGATTATGTTCCGTGTTTTAGAGGCGTTGCGCTGGAATGTGCCGGACTGGATTGTCGTGCCGGGCGGAAACCTGGGGAACTCCAGCTCGTTCGGAAAAGCGTTCCATGAACTGTATGAGTTGGGGCTGATTGACCGAATTCCGCGGCTTGCCGTCATTAACGCCGCCGGCGCCGACACGCTGACGCGGGTATATAATGAAGAGGGAATCCGTTGGAACGGTGGATCGCCGGACCGCGCAAAGATTAATGCGTTCTTTAAGCAGATGAACGATGAGGGACGGCGTGCGAATACGATCGCCAGCGCGATTGAGATTAATCGGCCGGTAAATCTCGAAAAGTGTCTCCGTGCGCTGGAATGGTGCGACGGCGTCGTGCGGAAAGTGACAGACCAGCAGATTCTCGACGCGAAATCTCAGGTTGGTGCGTGTGGTTTCGGGTGCGAGCCGGCCAGTGCTGCGAGTGTGGCTGGTACGAAAATGCTCCGTGAAGAAGGCATCATCGCTCCGAGTGACCGCGTGGTCTGCATTCTGACGGGACATCAGCTGAAAGACCCGACTGCAACGGTGGCGTATCACTGTGGTGACCAGCAGAAATTCGATGAAGTTCTCCGTCCGCACGGTGTCACAACATGTGAGTACGCGAATAATCCAGTTAAAGTTGAAAATGACGTCGACGACATCGTCCGCGCAATTAACGGATAAAATGGTTATTATTCCGTAAGTTTCATATCCTAAAAAATCTCTGGATCTTCCCTCCTCATGTGAAAATGTGAGGAGGTTTTTTAACATATATTCACGCTTTTTCACGTACTCCTTACACACTCTCCACGTGTTTAACACCATCTTTTTTATCACGTACTCTTTATTATATTTCTTCACACTTCCCGTACTTTACACTCACTTCTTACGGATATTACACTCACTTCTCGTTGTATATTACATATATTTCTTACATACATTACATCATTACATCATTACATGTACATTACACGCACACTACGCTCTTCCAGTCATTATTAAAGCGGTACGAATTTTATACCGATAAATCCGTTAATTATGGGACGGCATACATTTTATGCCTGATACACTATAAAATTGCGTTTCTCCGTCATTTCGCGTCATAGAAATGACCACCGGAAGGACCGTCCTTCCCTGAATTTTAAAGTGGATTCCGAATGAAGAGCCCCTTTCATGCGTTCCTGAAATGTTTCCGTCACGGCTTTTATGCCTTATTTATTCTTTCCAGTCCCTTTTCCATACTGTAAGAATCATGGAACTTAAAATCGTTGAGAAGCTCTGTCACCGTTTCCCGAATCACCCTGCCCTGAAACTTGGGCCAGGAGATGACGCTGCAATTATGGAGATTATCGGGTCATCACCAGAAATCGTTGTAAGTACGGACCTGCTGACCGAGGGTGTCGATTTTCTGTTGGAACGAATGAACCCGCGGAAAATTGGCCGAAAAGCGCTCGCAGTCAATCTCAGCGACTTAGCAGCGATGGCAGCGGAACCACTAGCGTGCGTCATTTCCGTCGCACTTCCCAGAAAACCACGATTTCCCGTACCGGAGGATTTTACACGAATAAATTCACCGATGGAAACCGATTTTACGCACTCAGAATCGGATGGCACACCGCTGGAAACCGATTTTTCTACACAGTTGAAAACGGATAAGACACCGGCAGAAACCGATTTTTCTACACAGTCGAAAACGGATTATACTTCCGCGGAAACCATTCCACCACGTGGAATATTCCTGCCGAGAGACCAGAAACCAACCGGAACGGATACGGCACAGCTGATGGAGTTTCTCTGTGATGGTTTTCTCGACGCAGTTTATGAAACAGCACATGCTGGAGAGAAAATCGCAGAAAAATGGAAGCATTTCACAGAAAATGGTGCGAATGTCTCTAAAAATAGTGGGATTATCCCTAAAAATAGTGAAAATGTCTCCGAAAATGCTGAAAAAATCGCAGATTTTCCACGAATTGCGACAATTCCTACAGCTATCGCAGGCGGAGACACGAATTTCTGGGACGGCCCACTCGTTATTTCGGTGACCGTCATCGGAAAAGTTCGCGAAAAACCACTCTGTCGGCATCACGCACGCCCCGGCGACGCAATTTTCGTCACAGGACCACTCGGCGGAAGTATTCTCAGACGGCAGTTCAACTTTATGCCTCGAATTCCGGAAATGCTCGCACTGAATCAGGCGTTTCCACTTAGTGCAGGAATGGATATCAGTGATGGTCTAACACTCGATTTAGCGCGTCTCTGCCAGCGAAGTAAGTGTCGAGCTGAACTCTTTCTCGATGAAATCCCGATTCACACCGACGCACGAACACTGGCGGAACTCGGAACGAACTCCGAGCTGGAAACTACCAAAAGCACGATTTACGACTGGATTCCGACTTCCCTGACTGGTGGAACGGCACTGGAACACGCGCTGGGAGACGGTGAAGATTTCGAGGTTTTATTTACAGTTCCGTGGGAATTAAGTAATGAACTGCGTGAAAACCAACTCGGCATCCCAGTTTACCGAATCGGCCGAATGTTAGAAAGTCACGTCTCAGATATAACAGATTCCACTGAAAATCTGATTCTCGGTTCCCGAAACGGTTCCGACGCAGTTCCGATTCCGATTCGCGGGTTCCAGCACGGATGAGTAAAGAGGTGAATAAAGAGGTAAGCCCTAGAAGTTAGCGTTATTTTTGGAAAAATCGTTAAATTTTACCTATTTACACTAATGAACAAGTTCCAACTAGACGATATAATTAGTACTTGCGAGAAGCTCATTGGTAAGAGCATATATTCAAGGAGGAGTATGAAATGCGCAAAGTATTGATCGCACTTATTTTATCATTGTTCGTTTTTCAGTCGGTTGGTTGCCTCATTCCTATGTATGATGGTGATACGGCACGCCGAACTCAGCAGCAGTTAAACACGTCCGAAAATCTTCGTCTCATGCGCGACGATTGGGAACGTTTCTGGTTCCTAGATCAGCCGGACCACAGTACGCCGTGGCGTAACCATGGTGGTATGATCTGATGATGGAGAAAGTTACCTGATGTGGAAACGTTTCGGAAAGGAAGCCGAAATGATAACTGGGGATTTATGATACCATCCATTACCGTCCATTACCGTCAGGTAGCAGAATTGAGTTAATCGATTCATTCAGAAGATATGCCGATAATTGTGCCAATAAAGTAGAGCGTCGAAGGTCTGTGCATAAAATCATCACAGATTTACGTGAAAAATCCATACACAAAATATGTCATCAATGTAGGGATTCTGCGCACGTTGGTACCCTAAAAGAGCGAGGAAAGTTTGCACACCGGGAGGATGTGTAGAGAGATTCCGTAAAACACAATGAGCCGTTTTGTAACGCGAATACCTTATGCAGGTATGACGGCTACTAAAATACCACAAGAATTACACGTTATAAGCCACCAGTGTAAACGGTCACGGGGAATCGTTGTGGGAAAATTTATGGAATTTACTGGAAATCGAAGCGGAAACTGAAATTGAGTCGAAAATTCACTCACTCCGGATTCTAAGTGGAGTTCGTGGACAACACTGTGTGAGGATGTTGTGCGTTGCTCCTCCTATGCGCGAAATTTCTCGCCGGGGTCTATGGAAACATTTAGAAAACGGAGTAAAATCAGGGGAAGTACGTAATCGTGCGTGCTTCCCTTATTTTCTTTCATAAAATTACGAAAATTTTCTCCCCCCTCTTTCATTTTTCTCGAAATTTTGCTATAATATAAGGGAGAGT
>JAUNAI010000232.1:0-440 GCA_030527705.1 Planctomycetia bacterium
ATGCTGGAATTTATGCTGGAATCCACACTGGAATCTGCGCTAAAAACGGTACTGGAACACATACCGACGAACATGAATAATGATAGCAGATACGTGAAAAAAACGCGCGACGGTATAGGAGCATGGAAAATGATTTTCATCAGGAGTACTTTCTGAAATAAAGGAAATTTAAGGAAGTGCTGAATAAGTTTTACTGGGTACGCGGACATCTCGTCCACAGAAAATATTAAGTGTTTAAGGCTCCATTATAATACATTGTGTGATTTAGGAAAAATTTATTCCCTGAAAGTTGTCATTTTTACACACGATTGCGGACGAGACATCCGCGTACCCAGTTAATCAGTGGTTCCTTCGGGAAATTCTGACATTTTTTAGTATATCAAAACTTTTCAGAAAAAACAAGTCCCCCCGTAAATTTTTTCAGCTTCCGTTTCAGATTA
>JAUNAI010000232.1:450-4404 GCA_030527705.1 Planctomycetia bacterium
AATTTTAAGAAAAATCCCCTGCTCACGGAATTGAACAGGGGATTTTAGTTTTTCAGAAAAGTGAAGAGTGGGAACTATTAATAATTTTCCGCTTTCACTTCAAAAAACGCCTGCGGGTGCGCACAGACTGGGCAGACCATCGGTGCCGCTTCACCGTAATGAATGTGTCCACAGTTCCGGCAGAACCACTTATTTTCACCGACCTTAATGAAAACCTGATTGTTTTCGATATTCGCAGCCAATTTGCGATAACGCTCCTCGTGCGTCTTCTCAATCGCGGCGACGGCGGCGAACTGATACGCCAACTTGTCGAAACCTTCCTCTTTCGCTTCTTCCGCGAAACGCTTGTACATGTCCGTCCACTCTTCATTTTCGCCAGCGGCAGCAGCGAGGAGGTTCTCGTACGTCGTGCCAATGCCGTTCAGGGCTTTGAACCAGAGTTTCGCGTGTTCTTTTTCGTTATTCGCGGTCTCTTCAAAAATCGCGGCGATCTGCTGATAACCTTCTTTTTTCGCAGCACTCGCGAAATAGGTGTACTTGTTCCGAGCCTGCGATTCACCGGCGAATGCGTACCACAAATTCGCTTCAGTTTTACTTCCCTTGAGTTCCATTTCATTTCTCCTTTTATAAAAATTCGAGGTTAATTGAAATTACAAAAACAATTTTACTCTAGAATCTGAAATTTGTCAAGGGGCTAATAGGTTAAAAATGGTACTTTTTACCAATCTTTTGATAAAAATTTTGAGATTGTTACTGAATCGAAAATAATTTAGTGGGAATTTTTGAGAAATTTTGTAAAAAAAAGGCTTTTTAAGGAAAGTTTTCTTGCAAAAATAAAAAGGTAACGTATAATAGTGATTATAAGAGTGTACTTATTTGTATTGAGAGTTAAAATACAGGTTCCAATATGCGAAATCGTTCCGAAAAAAATAGTAAAAAGTCACCATTTTGGCAGAAATGCGCTCCCGCTGGCATGTTACTTGCTGCGTTGACTGTTACCGGTACAGGAAGTGCGTACGCTGGTCCGTTATTTACTGCTCCGGAGTCTTATGATGCGAAAACTGCGCCTCAAACGGAAGGGACAATCGATAATGCGAAAAACTGGGTTTACAATGATGGGACTGCAATTACCGAAGCGGATCGAGTTCTTGGATTAAATCATTTCGGTACGTTTACGAGTCGATATACTACGTTAAAATCGGGGAAAAAATATCTTATCGACGCGGGCAATCATAGTAGTAATACCGGTTGGGGAATTGCGAATAACGATTTTTACATGGTTGACGCCGGTGCCTCGCTGACGATGTTGCATGTTGACATCGCTGGACTGTATATTGATTCACGAACCGTTATTAAGGAGGCCTCTTTTAACCAGTCTGCGGGTAAACTCACGCTGAATCATGGTTCCTTTTATATCGGCGATTCCGGGACGGGCGTGTATAATCTGGAAGGTGGAAACTTCCTGATTAGTAATACGGCAGGAGCCTCAAGTAATACAACTCTGAATTTAAGAAGTTATGACTTTTATGTCGGTTCTTCTATCTCCACTCCTGGAACGGCGGGGACGGGGACGTTTAATATCGCGGGTGGAACGGCGATTCTGCCGGGGAAAATTTACGTCGGGTATCCGTCGACAGACGCGAATGTGAAGAATACCGGTACGGTTAATCAGACGGGTGGGCTTGTGAATGCGTCCGGGCTGGAAATTCATAACGGAACGTACACGTTCACTGGCGGTTCCATCCAGTTGACCGACACGATGTTAAATTCTAGTGCGACTTACACAGATAAATCATATAATATCGCGAAAGATATTAAAATGACTGGCGGAACGCTGTCGCTGGGGAAATCCGGTGTGAATGTCACGGGTAATTTTACCGGGAATCTGGACCTTTCTGGTGACGCACAGTTTAAACTTTACGGTGCGGGTGGTGGCTCACGTTTTGGCGGAACGGATACGGTCGTTAATATTTCCGATTCAGCTAGTTTCTACGCGAATTCCGCATATATTGCTGCTAGTGGTAACGATAAAGTTACTTTTAACATGAGCGGTGGTGAACTGTTTTTTGACGGAAATCCGGCGGTTGCGGAAAATGGAACGGTTATTATCAATCAGACTGGCGGAACCTTTAAAGGTGGCGGCTGGATTGCGAACGGTGGTGGTAGCGTCGTCATGAACCTCTCCGGCGGAACGTTGGAAGGAACTTTCGGACAGGGAATCGGTATCCGTGGCACGGTAGAGATTAATATTTCCGGTAATTATAAATGGAACGGTGGCAATAATGAGCAGAGCATTCTGTATGGTTGGAATGCTAGTACGGTCATTAACCAGATGAGTGCCGATTCTGCTGTGAGTATGAAATCACTTTATCTCGGAAACACGAATGACACAGGAGATACCGGCTCGACGTATAATCTCAGTGCGGGAACGCTCACGCTGGATAAGTTTTATATTAATGGAAATAAACCGAAACTTACCGGTACGCTGAATCTGAAAGCGTTGACGGATGACGCGGGTAAGTTTAGTACCCCTGTAACCGGTGGAACGGCGACGATTACAGATGTTACCGACATTAATGTGAACGCGACTGCTGGAAAACTGACTATTTCGGGCACGTATAAAATGAGTGAACATGCAGGAACGACACTTGCAGTTGGTAGCCAGACTGATTCGGCGGGAGCGCAGACTTTTGGTGATGTGACGGTTGGAAAGCTGGAAAATATTAATCTGAACGTGTCGGGTGGTATGCTTGAGGTCGGAACGATTACGCAGAATCAGGGAACGAGTGTAATTTCAGGTGGCGAAGTGACCGTTGGTAACTGGACGCTAAATGATGACGCGACACTGGCACTGACGTTCAGTGAAGATTTTAACCCGATTACAATTGAAAATTCGTTCTCTGGTAATGGTACGTTGGAGGTCGATTTCGCGGAAGGTTTCACGAGTAACTCGAATGCTTTCACGCTTTTCACTCTTGCGGATGGTGCGACGTTCGATCTGGATTCACTTAATCTCGGAGTGAATGGAACATTCTTTATTTATCAGTCTGGAAATAATATCGTTATGGAAGGGCTTCCGGAACCGTCCACATGGATTTTATTATTCAGTGGAATTGCGTTTTTAGGCGTATTTTCACGTAAAAAAGTCGCGCAGAAAGTATAAAAAGAGTTATAAAAGAGTGATAAAAGAGAAATCATTGGTTAATTTTCCATTTATTGAATGATGATTTTTGAATGACTGAACACTCGCTGAATTGAAAACGTAATCAATTGAGCGAGTGTTTTTATGCCCGATGCACTATAAAATTCCGTTTTGCCGTCATTGCGATTTACGAAAATGGCTACCGGAAGGTGCGTGATTCACTAATTTTCTAGTGGAATCCGTATATATTTCCTCAGATAAATCAGAAGAGGGATGAAATTTGAAGGGCAAATTATAAGATTCGTGCTGGAATTTAAGTGGAAAGTGAAGAAATCTCTAAAAATTTTAAAATTTTTCCAATTTAAGGGTGGGAAATTGTTGACATTTAGGAATATTTAGAGTATAATAACAATCATGAAGGGAAGAGAGAGTTGTATCGGTAACATTTTCCGTAATGGAATTAATGACAGGTTGGCTCATGAATCCCATGTTCATTCAGGATTTTTGTTGGAGGATTTTATCATGAAAAGAACGCTTATTCTCCTGATTGCAGGTCTCGCGCTCCTTTTGTGCTGTGCGCGAAGTGAGGCGCAGATCTCCGTTCGGATTGGTGTTGGCCATGGTTATTATGGTTATTATGGCCATCACGGTTATTATGGAGTGTATCCACGTTATTACGGACACAGATACCTTCCGCCGCCGCCACCGCCACATCATCACCATTATGCACCACCGCGGCATCACGGTGCACCGCCACCGCCACCGCCGCATCACCATCATGGACCGTATCACGGCCCACATCATGGTCCGCG
>JAUNAI010000232.1:4414-6300 GCA_030527705.1 Planctomycetia bacterium
GTCGTTAATGGAAAAGTTCGTGGTTTTATGTGATTTTTGTGTTTTATCCCAACACTACTTGAAATTTCCGTTTTGTGTCGTTTGGTGTTGTTAAAATAATAGTCGGAAGGACCGCGTGACGTGGATTTTAAAGTGTGATTGGTATCACTGAAAAAAAGGAGAGTTTTTTGCTCTCCTTTTCTTTTTTGGAATTTTATACCCGACGCACTATAAAATTCCGTTTTACCGTCATTTTACGTTGCGGAAATGACTACAGAAAGGAACCCCCTTCTCTTAAATTTCAAGTGGAATTGGTATAGATATTTTCTTATATCGTCGCTGCTCAGTTTCAGTTTTCAGTTTCAGCTCTTGTTTCTGTTCCCATTTCGGTTAGGATAGGGATTCCGGTCGTGATATTTTCGGTTTCTGCTGATGGGATTCTGATTGGCGTTTCAGGGATATCAGTTTCCTGAGTCAGACCGGGAGCGGGCGGGAGTTCCATTTCACCGGGCGTAGGTGTCCAAATGTGTTGCATAAACCAGACTGCGCCAGCAAGCAGGAGCATTGGAATGAGCCAGAAAAGGTGGTTTAACACTTGTCTCCAGAGATGATAGGCGCCGGGAACCGAAAAGGCTTTATGTTCTGTCGGATGAATGTAAACTGGCTGATTCCGCATGGGGAGGCCGATTTCCTGAGCGGTACATTCTAAATCTGCGATCATTTCTTCCGGCGTTGAATAACGTTCTTCTGGATTCTTTTTCATAGCGCGTGTTAGTACTGCATTAAGGGATTCCGGAACATCGACGCGTGACATACGTACATCCATCGGATTATCACTCTGATGCTGGAGCAGTTTCTGAAGTGGATTTCCCTGTGGAAACGGTGGGTGTCCAGTCAGAAGATAGTAAAGTGTGCAACCGAGTGAGTAAATGTCACTGCGAATATCGACAGTCCGTGGGTCACGCGCCTGTTCAGGGGAAATGTAGTCGAAAGTTCCAAGCGTTACGCCACTTGCCGTGATGTCGTTCGGGACGACAGTTTCCGTTTCATCGGTTGCATCAAACATTGGGATAGCGATACGTGCGAGACCTAGGTCGATTAATTTCGCCTCGCCAGACTCGGTGAGAAGGATGTTGGAGGGTTTAATGTCGCGGTGGACGATTCGTCGCTGAGCCATGTGAGCGAGTGCGCAGGAAATCTGAATCGCAATTGAGACGGTTTCTTCGAGTGAGAGGGGGCCTGCGGATTTTACACGGTCACGAAGATTTTCCCCTGGTACATATTCCATGGTAAGGAACATCCGTTTCGACTCGCGGTGGTCTCGGAATGTGTAAATCTGGGAGATGTTGGGGTGATTTAGTACCGCTGCTACTTGAGCTTCGGAGTAAAAACGTTGGATAACTTCCGCATTATTACTTTTATCGGAGTGAAGGAGTTTAAGAGCGACCAGCCGATTCAGGTTGGAGTCTTGCGCAAGCCAGACGTTTCCCATTCCACCACCGCCGATGTAGCGGATTAGTTCGTATTCATCGAAAATCATTCCTAAATCGAGTAAATCACCGTCGATTTTCAGGTCTGGAAGGTCTGGCCCATTTCCGAGAAGTTGATCTTTCTGATAAATCGGGGATAACGTTCGCGTGATGGAGGCATCTTCAGAAATTTCATTCGTTGGAAAGTGGGAAGTGTTCGTTCCGCTGGTGTCCGCATTTCCTGGATTGGTATTTCGCTCTGAATTTGCTACGATCGTAACTTTAGATAAAATTTTCGGTTCAGAAAAACCATCGGCAACGCGTTGGGAACTAGAAGTCATGTTTTTTTCCTTTCAGGTAAATGAGGCTTTATTTAAGGACGCATTTTATACCCGACGCACTATAAAATTTCACTTTACCGTCATTTTGCGTTGCAGA
>JAUNAI010000233.1 GCA_030527705.1 Planctomycetia bacterium
ATGCGGGGGCGCTCGGAATGGGGCTGGTAGATGGGTCGGTTCAGCGTGTTTCATACAGTGTTGACCCGGAAACATGGCAAAATCTTGCGAATCGCGCGGATGGAAATGTGGCGACGTTACCGTAATCCATAAAAAAGAAAAATACTGAGAGATGGAAAACTTCCGTCTCGCGTCGCTACGGGGTTGAATCGCTAAAGGGTTATGCGTTTACCGTTTCCGCGACGCAAGACGTGGTGCCTTCTATACCCCCTGCCTATCGGCGGTACCCCTCTTAAAAAGAGGAGAATTTTAAAGCGTGAAAACTTTTTCTATTTTGTATATTTCATATATTTTGTTTATTTGTTTATGCGCCACCCCTGCCTCCGCCTCCCCTTCAAAAAATTTTTCTTTTTTAAAATTTTTCACAAAAAAATACTTGCTTTTTTAATTGATCTGTATATAATATTAAATATTGGGTTATATACTTGATAATATTGTCACGATGAAATTCTTCTTTCAGGCTATTCGGAAGGAGAATTTCCCAATAGAAAGGATATTTTTATGAAAAAACAGAATTGTCACATACTACCCCCCCCCCGCAAAGTACGTATTTTGACATTTTAAGATTTTTTGCGGGTGTGGTTATTTCTCTTGTTGCATTTCTGGCAACGTCGGCGATAGCTCAAACTGAAAAGACAAATTATACCTGGAATGGTGGAGGAAACGCAGAGACCCCTGGCGCTTGGGATGAACTGGGTAACTGGACAACAACCGCCACCGTCGCTCCAACAGGAACGAACGAAGAAATTACAATTGGTAGCGGGTATGTCACCAAAAGCGAGAGTGTCACATTGGAAAATTCAATATTGAATATCTCTGGTGGCGTACTCAAGTTAAACAATGGACTCAACGTTAGTTTTACTAATAATGGACCCCTTTCTTCTAGTAGTGTAAATCTCACAAATGGAGGAATACTTGATATTTCCAGCAAAGCATGCATTATTGCTGGTAATAGTGTATTCACAATTGATGGTGGAACGATTAAGTCAGATCCAAATATGTGGGGGGGAGTTAATATCCATTCATCTTCTGCCCAAAATGAGCAAGGTAAAATTGGTAGTCTCCTTGAACTAAAATCCGGGACTATTGATGCGCCATATCTCTCGATTGGACAGGGAGGAGCAGGGGATGGTGTCGCTACATTTAATATGACCGGCGGTAATTTGGTAATTTATCAGACTTTCCATGCTGGCGATTGGCGCAATGGTACGGCCAATATTTATGGTGGCGTTCTGGAGGTTAATGAGTTAGCAATTGCTCGCGAAGGGTGGTATAACGGTACGCTAAATATTAATGGTTCGAAAGCCATAATCAACACTAATACACTTACTGCGGCTACAAATGGTAACCTCAATTTCATTGCAGGCGAATTCAATGCGGACGGAAATATGTTTTCCACGATTACCGTTCGCAACACAGCGAATATTTTGGGAGCTTTCTCGGTTAGTATGTCCAATTCCGCCTATAACGGCGTTACCTATTTGACGGGCGACCTTACCCAAACGCTAATTTCCGCCACTAACACGCTTACATATACCCCTAAATCAGAAATATGTACGCTTCTAGATGGGTGGACTTTAGAATTAAATGAATCTGACAATAAACTGGTTTTGACGTTCGACGAATCGCAATTCGCGTTTGCGGATGTTACTTCCGGTTCTGGTTTCGCGCTGGGAAATCTCGGCACGGAAGGTTGGGTGACGCTGAACGGCAAGAAAGATGCAACGGTTGACCTCTCCATGGCGTACAGTGGCGTAGAAGATGTCGAAGATTTTGTGATGTGGTTACAGGAATCCATAGGCAATGATGTAACTGTCCGCGGGAGTGAAGATGTCATTACGTTTGAGAATCTGGTTTTGGACGGAGAAGGTAAAGGATACCTAAATTTCGGCTTGAGCGCGTATACCGACGGCAACGTATCCTTTGTAGACGGCTCGAATCACGTCCCCGAACCCGCGAGTTGGGCGTTGTTAATCCTCGGCGCAACCGCGTTGGTTTTCACGAGACGGAAACGGTAAGAATGGGAAACGACGTGTCTCGCGTCGTTAATTCCCCTCTTTTCAAGAGGGGTGGTGGACGTAGTCCGACGAGGTGTTCTGAAGTGGGAAAATACGTCGCAATTCCGATCCCCCCGCCTATCGGCAGGGCTGGTGCATGAACGAGAAAATTTAAATAAAATGGGTAGAATTGAACGTAACGACATTTTATCCACGAATGAAATTAAAAAATCCCGTGAAATCAGTCCGTGACCTCTGCGAACAAAAAATTGTGGAGGCGGTTTAAGCCTCGTGTTTTACGAGACCTGAACGAAAAATAATTCGTGGAGGATCTAGGGGGGAATCGCCTGAAATATTTACCTTTTTTGCCTATTTGTTCATGCGCTGGTCCTGTGCCTATCGGCGGTACCTCTCTTGAAAAGAGGGGTATTTTGGAAACCTTTTTGGTTAAAATTTGCATTTTTTGCCACTTCTGCGACACAAGACGTGGTGCCTTCTACACTATTTTGGGGGTGGACGCTCTCAGTTTCAGAAGCGGGAATGTTCCATGACGATTTTAATTTTTTCAAAAAATATTGAAAAACCTCAATTTTCTCTCTTTTTACCACTTGAAAATTTTCTCAATTCAGTATAAAATGAAAAGGCTGTCATCTCTGGATATGTATTCCACTATGATTGACGTTTGTTTTTATGTGAAATAAGAACTATTTTGTCGTCGAAATTTTTTCGGTGTTTTTTTCCCGATTTTAGCCAAAAATGGTCAAAAAACGATAAAAAAACGTGAAAAAAAGGAAATATTTTTTGTTTTTTTAAGAAAGAATTACAGTTTTTTTGAAATAATACGTTTTTCATAAATTCGTTTTTATCCTGTTTTTTACGGAACGAAATGCGTGTCCGACTTGCGATAAATCCTTATTTTTTATTATAAAAAAAGGGTTTTCACAAGAAAGTGCGTTTCATCCCGCAAATTACGGCATGAAAATGAGATTGGGAGACGAAAAAAAACTGTAAAAAATGACATTTTTATAAAAAAGTGCGTTTTAGTTCGTATTTTACGGGTTATAAATAATATGTAACGAAATTAAATCCGGTAAGTTGTCCGTTTTGTCTCGTATTTTACGATTCTAAAACGTTACAGGGATTTAATCGATGTTTCCTTCCTTTTTGATTTTTTATGAGGTTTCATAATGAGCACGAATCCGATGTACCGAGCGACGGAATGTTGCAAAGATAACGTGAAAGCGATTGCCGAGAGTGCAGTAAACGCGGGAAATGGCGTTTTTCGTCTTGCGCCAAACTGGGTGCCACGCAGTTTCCTTCAGCCGGGGAAGAGAATTAAGCTTGCGCCGACCGACTGGTATGCGTTGGGCGTAGATCGCGGAGGTATCGATGAACGGTGGTTCTCCTCGACGACCGAGGCAATGAATGACGGTCGCACGTGGGACGAAGGTTTAAGCTGGTGCGTTTTCGAAGGACAGCGATTCTTGTTGCGCGATGCGGTTTCAGAACTTCAGGGACGCGTCGTCGGTCAGGAAATCTGGGATAAATATAAGCGGTGGCCGGTCTTCTCGAAGTTTTTCGATAACGCGGGCCCCATTCCGCACCACATGCACCAGATGGAGAAGGACGCGATCCTGACGAATCAGGAAGGGAAACCGGAATCGTACTATTTCCCGCCACAGTTGAACGCCGCGCAGAACAATTTCGACTATACGTTCTTCGGGCTGAATCCGGGAACGGAGAAGAAGGACGTGATTCGGTGTCTCGAAAATTGGAATAAGGGTGATAACGGCATCCTCGACCTGTCGGCGGCGTATCGGCTTAAGAGAGGAACCGGCTGGTGCGTTCCGCCGGGAGTTCTGCACGCGCCGGGGTCGCTCTGCACGTATGAACCACAGTGGGGGTCGGACGTGTTCGGTATGTTCCAGTCGCTCGTCGAAGGTCGCCAGGTTGGGTGGGATTTGCTCACGAAAGACGTTCCGGCGGACAAGAAGTACGATTTGGAGTTCATCGTGGAGCAGCTCGACTGGGAAAAGAACGTGGATCCGTACTTTAAGAAGAACTTCTACATGGAGCCGGTCGTGGACGACGCGAACAGTGGCGAGGGTTACACGGACCGCTGGATTGACTACAAGCCGTTCGACGGAAAACAGATGGTGACGGCTAAAGAAATCACCGTTGAGCCGGGCTGTCGCTGTGTGATTCGTGACCCGGGCGCGAGCGCGTGGATTTTCGTTCAGGGAGCGGGTAAGATTAATGGTCTGACGGTTCAGACGCCGGTGATGATTCATTTCGGTGAAGAGACGAACGACGAATTCTTCGTGACGGCAGAAGCTGCGACGCAGGGAATCGCGCTTGAAAATACGGGCTGTGAACCGCTTGTGGGACTTCGGTACTTCGGTCCGGACGTGCACGAGAAGTTGCCCGAGTGAGAAAAGAAAGAAACACTCTAACAAAAAGCAAGCAATCGAAGATTGCGATTAAAAGGTTTTTTGAAGGGGAGTGTGAGGGGGAATTATTTTGCCAAAATGTTCCCCACTCACCACCGTAAATTCTTACGGGTAGCCGATTTCTCCCGACAGGGTGAAATTCGGCGTTGGTGTTTAGCTCAGCCTCCTCTAATAGGGGAGGCGAAGATCGGAGTCTTAAAACCATGAACACAACCGAAAATCCCTGCATTCTGGACCGCACGTGGTTGCCGACGTGGAAATATCAGGCGGGAATTACGTTTCTGTGGTGCGCGGCGTATGCGGTTTTGTTGGCGTTTTCCGACTTATTTCATGCGAAATGGAATAGTGTCTGTTATGGCATTCTGCTCTTGACGTACCTTATTTTCATTACCGGTTTCGTCGCGCCAGCATGGAAAAATGCACTTCGGGAAACGCTTGTCATTTTGGTTTTTTGGGCTTTGCCGTTGGTCGCAAACTATGTACAGCACTATTTCCAAAATGATTTCGAGGCGTTTTCCCTATTGGTGGGAATTCTCTACTCATCTGGAATGTGGGCGATTCTCATCTGGAGCGCGTGTTGCTCGTTTTGGGTACTCCCACCGGAAAATCACATAATTCGGCGAACTTTCTTCGTCTCGACTTTCGGAATGCTCGCGGTATGTGCTATCACTTGCGCTTTCGATGCGCGTAAAGATTCTCCCATGTTGATTGCGATTTTTTCATGGTTCTGTTTCGGTCTATCACTCTTCATGACATGGATTGTGATTCGTATGGAACGGAAACGGAGTGCGAAAAAGAGAAAAAATAAAACGAAACTGCCATCCGTCGTTTCATTGCGTGCGAAAGCGTGCGTTGCGGGCTGTCTCGGTACATTATCAGTTTACCTCTTCGTGGTATTTTGGTGTGCACTAATAATCGTTCTTAAAACCACAACTGACAGTCGGAAATCCGTGCGAGAATGTCTGGAAAGCGTGAACGTGAGCGTTCCGGAGACCGCTGTGTGGGAAAAAGCGATTCACGCAGGCCTTCAGGATCGTTACGACTGCGCATTTTTAACGATGTCGGCGGAGGATTTCGCGCGGATTCAGTTGCCGAAGGGGGTTACATGGGAAAAGCCGACAGATATGAAAGAGGTGAACCTGATTTATAATGACCAATTCTGGACTCCAGTGTTCACGGAAGAGGAACTGAAACGAGATTTTGAGGCGGGGCGCGTGTGGATTTTTGATGTGAGACACGGAAATCCTTTTCCTGCCGGTGTCGCGTGTTTTGACGAAAAAGAAGAAAACGTCCGCGTGTGGCTGTGTAATCGAGGGATATAGAGAGATAAGTCCTAATCATGATTAAAAAACTTTTCCTGAATGATACATTTATCCTTTTCCTGATTTTAATTAACGCGGTTCTGCTGTTTATGCAGTGTTACCGTGAAAGTCCACTACTTTTACGGCTGGATAGTGGATTGATGGTCTGTTTCATCATCGAAATGGTCGTAAAACTCCGTCATTTCGGCTGGCGGGATTACTGGAAGGATCGGTGGAACCGATTTGACGGGATTATCACGATTTTCTCATCGTTTTCACTCCTCCATTTTCTTCTCGCAGCTCCGGGGGTTCAGTTGCCGCTCGGTGTTCTAATCGCGTTTAGAATTTTCCGGATTTTCCGATTTTTCCGTATTTTACGATTTCTACCGGCGATGGATTCCATGGTAAATGGGACGAAACGTGCGATTGATTCCTCGTATGTTATTTTGCTCGCATTCGGCGTGATTACATTTATCGTGTCGCTCGTTTCATGCAGTTTTTACCGGAATA
>JAUNAI010000234.1 GCA_030527705.1 Planctomycetia bacterium
CACGCAAGTTGTTAATCCCCATGAGTAACATCGCGGCTTTCGGCTGGATTTTCGCCATCGGCATGTTCTCCAAACGCCACAAAATGTGCTGAGTTCGGTCGCCGCGGAATCCCATATTCACGTAATTCAAGTTACCGTAAAAGAAATCCCAAACATCTTTTGCATCTTCCTCCCAAGCATGGGTGATAGAGTCACCGATGAAGAGAAAATCGACATTTCTCTGCGCAATTCGGGTACAATTCGCTTCATAACGCTCTTTCCACCAACTCTGATGGAATTTAGGAACCGGAACGAGCGTGCGTGGAAGCTCTGCGACCTGCACATTCTGCGCCCTTGCCTGTGTGAGCGTACTCTGCGGGAAAAACAGCCCTGACGCCATCACAAAAACTGTTCCAAAGAGGGTCGTGAGAAGGAAATGTTTCATCATTCTTGTCCTTTTCTGAAAAATAGGTTAGGAGGAAAATAAAACTACTCAACTATTTTGAGCGAATAACGGTTATTCGATAACTATTGATTAACTGGACTTTTTACAATTTTTGTGAACGCAGAAAATGGAAACGAAAGCGGAAACCAACACGCAGACCACCAGCGAAATTAGGGAATAGAGCAACGAGTGCGGTTTATGCGCTATCTGGAATCCGAGAATGCCGTCAAAAACCAGCAGGACGCTGACCACGTAGGAAGCGAATAATCCGGCAATCGCCCCCGTCGCGCCGACGTTCTTCATGAAAAATCCGACGAAAAACAGTCCGCACAATCCGCCGGTAAGGATGCCGATGACGGTGATAAAGATGTCAAATAACGACTTAATGTCCGGCATACTCGCGAGGAACAACGAGGACAAAATGGCTAAAATTCCCGTCCCAGCCGTGGCGTAAAGGCTCATGCGGAGCGTGGCTTGGTCTTCTTTCGTGTATCGGGAAAACCGACAGAAAAAGTCCGTGACGAATGCTGCGGCGGAAGAGTTAAAATTCCCGGAAATGGTGGAAATTGTGGCGGCAAAAACGGCTGCGACCATCAGACCGACCACACCTGGTACCATCTGCGTGACCATGAGCGTCGGGAGAACTGCGTCGTTCTGGTATAACGTCACGTCGAATTTTGCCGGATTCGTGTGATAGAAGGTGAATAGGAACGTGCCGATGAAGTAGAAAATGACAAGACCAGCCACGCCCAGAATTCCGTTAAGCCACATGGAACGAATCGTATCTTTCGTGTTGGTCATGGTAATATAACGCTGAATAACCGTCTGATCCGAGGTGTAGGAGGAGAGGAACTGGATACTTCCCCCCAGCGTCACCCACAGAACCGGTTGCGACCAGTCCCAGCCAAAATCGAAAAGCCGAAACTTGCCCGCGTCGTATGCAATTTGAGACGCCTGCATGAATCCGCCACTCCCCAGTGCGAGGAAAATCATGATGAATAATGCACTTCCGACGAGGATAACCGACTGTAAAAAGTCTGCCCACGCGACCGCTTCCATACCGCCCATCGTGGTGTAAAGGAGGGAGATTCCGCCAATCAGGAGAATGGAGAGGTAAATATCCAGTCCAGCTACCGTGTTCAGAACCAGCGCGGGAATGTAAATAACGACGGCAGAACGCGCAATCATGAAAATGATAAACGCGCCGGAAGCGAAAATCCGCGTAAAAAGATTAAATCGCACTTCAAGATACTCGTAAGCACTCGTGAAATTCAATTTACAGAAGCGCGGAATATAAAACACGATGACAAGATACGTAATGATCAGGAGCGAGAACGAATTCGGGAAATATCTCCAGTCACCCATATACACAATCGTCGGAAAGGCGATAAACGTAATACTCGACAGCATGGTCGCGTAAATGGAAAGACCGTTCACCCACCACGGAATTCTCCCACCGCCACGGAAATAGTCTTCCGAGCTGGCATTCGCCCGCGTCTTGAAATAGAACCCGAACGGAATGAGCATTCCGAGATAAACCAGAAGTACCGTCCAGTTTAACCACCCGAAAGTACGTTTTGGGGCGAAATCGGACGTCTGAATCTCGCGTGTCCGGTGCGCGCCTTTATCCTCACCGCCAGCAATTACCAGTGTGGTCCCCAAAAAACCAACCGCGCTCCCACAAGTCGGCGTGACACACGCGTCAGGGAGGTGTGCATACGCATTCGGAACCGTTTCATACGCAAGAACGCGACGATTCCAGTTAAAATCCTCCGGCGTTCGGTTATAAAGTCCCCTCATGTAAGCCGCCAGACCTTCCGTGTCCTGTGCCTCTTTTAACCGGGCGATTTCCCGTCGCGACGCGTTCCAATCTTCATAATTGTAACCGTTCACGAGCAAAATACTCTGACACCCACACGGGACGGCAACCGCGCCAATCATCGCGATCGGCTTCTTCTCTTCCGCGTCCTGAACCGGAGGCAATTCACGCCATGTATCCTCCAGCGGATTATAAAACCACGCATCCGTCAGACATTCCTGCGTAACAGAATCCGTCCGAAAACCACCGAAAACGTACAGTCCAGTCACCTTCTGCTCTCCCCCCTGAACCGCGACCACCGCCTGTTCACGAGGCGCGGCAGGAAGCGGAGCGCGTTCTTTCCACTGAAGCGGTAACTGGTTCAGATTCATCGCGTACAGCCGATTTTTCACCTGAACATAAACCGTATTCCCAATCAGTCCGCCACCGAGCATTTTCGCAGGTTCCGGGAGCGGCGGAAGCGCGTCAAAATGCAACTTTCCCCCTTCTCCGACCGAGAAAAAGAACACTTCTGCATGTTCCCCCTCCGCGTTTAATCCTCCGACGCACAAGAGTCCAGTCCGCGAAAAAGGCGGTAACGCAGACGTTCCGGCAGGTACGACGATTCCACACCCTTCCGCCATCGCGACGGGCATTTCTCCCACCGTTTCGACCTGAATTTCTCCGTCATGCAGAGTAAGCCGAACCACGTCACGGAGATACTCTTTCACGCCACCGTCATTCGGAGATTTCGAGAAATTCGACCCGCCGAGCAGATACATTTCTTTCCCGCCGAACACGCCAAAATACGGACGCGCCACCGCTGTCGGCAATTCCGCCTTCTGAACCTTCCATTCCGCCGCACCCACGAGAGTCGGTATTACAAAAAACAAAAACAGATACAGAAACCGAGCCAGAAATAGCGTGTAAAACGATTTTTGCGACATGAAGAACCCCCATGTAAATGTTATCTGATACCCCTCCGCCCCATACAGAAACGGAGGAGTGTGAAACATTATATTTCTATTTTTTTAACCCATCAAGCGGAATTTTCGTGAGATAAATGTCGGTTTTCCCGTTCCGATTCGCGTAGTACGAAACGTATACCACTCCGTCGCGAATCGTGAAACCCGGATAACTGCTGTCCCACGTTCTCGCAAGTGCGTAAAGTGGCTGGAACTTGCCCGCGTCATCAATGATTCCCAAGCCGGCGAGCTCTCCCCGAACGCGTCCGCCTGCCAAAATACGTCCGTCAGGCAGGTAAATGAAGTTCGGACCGCCAAGAAAAACGCCGATATCCGTGAATTTCCAGTCGGTATACGGAGCTTTCGCGGTTCCAAGATAAGCTCCCCGACCAGCGCATTCTCGCCGAATCAGAATCTTCATGTCACCGTTCGGCGCGAATCGGACCGTCGTTTCATTCGGACATCCCACGATTTCCAGTTTCTTAATGTTTTGATAATGAATTCCGTCCGTCGTTTTCACAAGATACAAGTGCCAGTGTGGCGCGACAGGCATATTCTGGTATACAACGCCGTACCCGACACCCTCATGCCACGTGACACGCCAGAGCCAGTCGAAATTGGAACGGATACTCTCATCAATAATCGTATCCTGCGGGTCAGAGAAGTTCAGCCCGTTCGCGTCGGAGAAGGAAACCTGCGAAATACGCCCCTCAAGACGACCGTTGACGTAAATACTTCCCCCCATCGAGACCATAATTCTACCGTCCGGTGTGATGGAAAGTTTCGAGTCGCGCAGGTCGAACGTTTTCCGTTTCAGAATCGCGACGGATTCCCATTTCTCGCCATCCACACTACGTATAATCCGGACTTCTCCGTCACCGACGCCCGTTTTAGAACCGACGACATGACCGTAGGACGATTCACGGAACGTACAGTAAAAATACCCTTTAAACTGAATAATATCCGTGAATGCGTTATATTTCGCCAAATCCCAGATTTTCGTTGACGGATAGGGACAATCCACTTCCTGCGCGGAAGACGGAACCGAAAAACAACAGCCGCACAACGTAAACAGGACGGCAATCAAAAATGAACGGTGAAACATACTTCAAAATCCTTTCTTTAAATGAAAGTTAGGCGTGGAAATTCATCTCACGCGGTGGGAAAATCGATACTTTTCAGGAACTCGAATAAAACTTCATCGAAAGCCGGGTCGGGTTCAAAACCGGGTATGCGACTTGTGGCATTATCCGTCCAGCCACGATACATCAGGGCTTTTTTGAGCGCGTAACCGAAATACGAGAACGACTTATCCGTCGGCATCAGGTCAAAAATCCCCGCCAGTCGATCAAGTTTTGCGTTTATTTCCTGCACGCGATGCATATCCTTCTTCTGAAACGCTTCCCAGAGCGTCGCATAATATTCAGGCACGATACACCCCAGCGCCGCCAACAGTCCGTCCGCTCCGTGTAACAGTGAATCCAACGCGAACGCCTCACGCCCCTGCAGAAAAACGAAATCTTCATTACGAATCGTGTCCAAAATCTCATACGTACGGTCAATCGTCTGTGACGTTTCCTTCATTCCGATGATATTCGGGTGTTTCGCCACCGCGAGAATCGTCTCCAGCGGAATCGGCGTCGACACGCGCATGTGATGATACAGCAGAATCGGCAACGGACTCGAATCCGCCGCACGCCGAAACCACTCGGTCATTTCATTCGCGGAATACTTAAAAAACATCAACGGTGGCATCAACACGCCCACATCCACGCCCAAGTCGGCGAAAACACGGGTATTTTCCTCAATTCCGTCGAAATAAAAGTCCGTAACCCCCGCGAATAACTGCGCGTTATCCCCCAATCCTTTTCGCGCCGCCCTCAGAATTGCGCAACGGTCACGGTGTCCCAGTAATGCCATATCTCCCGTCGACCCCGCCACGAAAGCACCATTACATCCAGCGTTGGCAACACGGCGACAGAGCGTCTCCATTCCTTCCGTATCGACCGAGCCGTCCGCATGATACGGTGTAACCAGAACCGCGATAACACCGCCAATTTTACTGTTTTTTGACATTTTTTATCCTTTCATTACTTACGCTATTCACATTATTCACACTACCCGCATTACTCCAGTCGTGCCACTTCGCCGTCGGAACGATGACCGAGATAATAATGCATCTGGGGATCAATACTGTAACTTACATTCTGAACAGAACCATCGCACATCGTGAAACTACAGGAACCAGCGTGCGCGGAACCGAAATAGTTATGTCTCTGGATTCCATCTCGGTCCTGACTTGGACGCGCATTATCACTATCATTCTTATAATAACATGTGCGAGCCGAATCGTTACCACCGCCACAGTGAAGAGCTTCATTATCTCCAGCATCGTAAGACCCACTTGCGCACACTTCATAAAATTGGGGACGCATCCACTTTTCGCCGATTAAATACGTGTTAGACGTTCCATCGCGAATCATCCCAATCGTTACCGAATTCCAAGCGTAAATCACACCATTCGGCTCGAATGACGGATATGTGTGATTTTTAACCCGTTCCGTTCCTTCAGTGACCGTAGAGGGGAGGTAGTTATAGGCATTTTCCCCGTACTGCGACACGCCGATATTCGCTCCGTAGTCCCCCTTCACCACTTCCGTAACCGTTCCGCAATTTTTCAGGTTACTGGACTTAAAAAACGGGTATAATTTGGTGGGACGCCGTGACGGACAGGTGAAAACCGAAAGTGGTGTACTGAGACACGTTGCTGCGCCACTTTTTTGGGTATCCGTGATGACGTCTGGCTGACCGTCCGCACCAAGCTGGAACAGGGCGTTCTGCTCGATAAACGGAAGAATGCTATATGTCCATGAGCCGGACTGCATCGGACCGAAACCACGGTCGGGGTCACCAATCCAGTGCCAACACCAACCGCCGGATGGGAATTCCTGCACGGAACTCTCATGATTCAGGCATGCCAACGCAAGGTTTTTCAAATTATTACTACACTGCATTCTCCGAGCCGCTTCACGCGCCTGCTGGACTGCGGGAAGGAGTAACCCCACCAACATTCCGATAATCGCGA
>JAUNAI010000235.1 GCA_030527705.1 Planctomycetia bacterium
GAGCTGCCGGAGCAGGAGCACCAAAATCGAAACTGAACACTGGAGCTTCTTCCTGCTTTTCCTCCTCCAGAATCACCGGTGCGTCACCGATTCCTAGGGAGGCCAACGCATTCGCGCCTGCCGACGAATCGACCACTTCATCACCGATACCCAGCGCAACCGGACCGTTATCCGCTTCTTCAACCTTGAAACCGGAAGCGTCCGTTGGAACTTTCGCCGCCGCGAGAAGCTGCTTGCGCCGTTTCGCCGAGCGTCCACCACCTCCACGCATGATAAGGAACAGCACAATCAGAACGGCCACACCACCAACACCGTACGACGTGTAAATCACATACGGCGGAGTCGGTTTCGCTTTCGGCGTCATCATCTTCCGCGCGAAATCTTCCTCATTCGCCAGTCGGCTATTTTCCAGCTCTTCCAACTGCGCGTTGTCTTCAATCTGCGCAGCCGTGAAGGCGTCTTCATCCGCCGGAGTTTCTTCCACAACTTCACGCGTCCAGCCTGCGAAACCAGTCGGGTCTTCTCCGCGAGCTTCCTGAATCCGCTTCAGTAACGATTCATATTTACCTGCTAGCGGTTCATACACGAGACCATCTTTCTCCACATACGCATCTGTCGGCATTCCGTCTGCGTCGAGTTCCGCCACCGAACCACCGAAGTCCTCCGAGGAACCATCACCACCGTCGTACGCACTACGAATCGAGTTGAACGCCATGTCAATCGCTTTTTTGCCCATTTCGTCGGAGTAACCACCCTTGGCGAGACCAAACAGATAGTTCACTTCCGCGTCACGTAACGTTACGTAATAGTACATCCAGCGTTTCTGTGGGTCACTTCCCGGCAGAATATAGTCATTCAGTCCGCGAATCATACCGCCCCAACCACGACAGATACTCTTCTTCTTGTCGGCCGAGCGAATTCCCTGACGTGCCTGAACCAGAAGGTTCCCCTTCAGTTTCATGTCATCCGTCACGGAACGAGACCACGCAATGTACATATTCATCATACGGTACTGTAACGCCATCAGGCCCGGTTTCGCTTCCAGAACCATCCGGTAGTACTCGTCCGCCATTTCATAATTGCCGAGCGATTCACTCGTCTCCGCGATTTTACGCTGGAGACCAAGCGTCAGATTCGCGATTTTCTCTTCATCGGCGTTGGTTACGAAATCCGGGTCATCTTTCAGATGTCCCAGCATCGTCTTGTACGTCTCAATCGCCGCTTCATAGTACTTCTTCGATTCTTCATTAATGACTGCATTCGCACCGCTTTCCTGACTACCTTCCGCCAGAGAAACGAACGTCTGCGCAATCCAGTTCATCGAAGCATAAGAGTTGCCGTTTTCACGCGCCTGAATACGCTTCAGGAATTCCTCGAAACCTGCCTGAACCACTTTTACCTGTTCCAGCGTTTTTTCGTCGCCGCTAGCCACCATACTCTGAAGGTTATCACGCAACTGGAAACCAAGACTCATGTACTTACGAGTCAGTTTTTCGTCCATGTCTCCTTCCGTGTCGGCAGCCGCCAGTTTTTCAAGACGGTCCATCGCGTCGAACGCGCTTTCCATGTCGTTTTCCGACACGAACGCCACCAACGCGATATTCAGAATACGGTCTTTACGTGCGTCCGTCACTGTCGGATGATTATCGCAGAGCAGTTTGTACGGACCAATTTTCTCGTCACGTAACCATGTAATCGCGTTTTTATTATCACCACGACGTGAATAACTTTCACACAGCGTCATCGCCGCAGAGAGAACCGTGTCGGTTACGTCTTCCGCCGTTTTCACTTGTTTCTTCAACTTCTGTGCACCACTTTCCAGAAGTTCCAGCGCCAGTTTCTGATAACGGTCCGCCTCTTCCAGCGTGAACGGTTTATTATCGTCGTCCGCACGTTTAAACTCAATATACATATTCCAGAGACTGAAACCAATCGACAGTTCTAACGCTGCCCGGTTTTCATTTTCAGCCGGAATTTTCGTGATATATTCCTGCGCCAGATCGACTGCACCCACCATCAGACACAGCTTGCACAGACGCTCCCACTCGAACGCCATCGGATCTTTCGTCAACGGTTTCGGAACCGGCTGTCCTGCCGAGTCCACCTCGTTCAGACCGTATTTATCCGGCGCGGCGAACATTTTCTCTTTCATCAGAATGCACGACGCCAGCAGTTCCAGCTCACCACGGAACATCTCAATCACTTCCGACTGATTTACCGTTACCGCTCCGGACTGCATCTGTTTTTTCAGCTCACGATACTCATTTACAATCAGTGCATTCATGTATGCCAACTCGTAGAACAACGCGTTCGACGCCTGCAACGAGCTTTCATACCGCTTCGCGATGAAGTCCAGCATGGCAATCGCTTCATACTGTTTTCCCATCACATAGAACATCTGCGCACGATAGAAGCGGTCAATCGTCAGAATCTCGAACTGCTTCGCACGGAGCATGTCGTACTTCATCGATTCCAACATGTCGAAAACTTCCAGAATTTTTGGTGGATTTTCCGTCACGATCTGCTGAAGCTCCTTTTTTCGAGCTTCATCCTGCGTCTGCTGCAGTTCCGTCCGCGCCTTGAAGAAATTCGAGAATTCTTTCAGCGCGAATTTACGCAGTTCCAGATACAGATTCTCACGCTTGTCGGCCTTCTTTTTCAGATTCGCCGCCTGCTTCTGCTTCATTTCCTTCCGATAATTCGCGAACGTCAGCGTCGTATCCTCGTCGCCGATATGCTCTTCCGGGAAGTACTTTTTATGCAGTTCATAAATCTCATTACGGAACGGATTCGACGGCAGAATATACATACGACGTACATCTTCTTTCAGCGCCGCTCGCCGTTTTGCTTCATCTTTCGGCTTATTCAGTTCCAAGAAATATTCCATAAACTGAACATACGCCAATCGCATCTGAAGACCGACAGACGTATTTTCCATCGAGTAAGAACGCAGAATGGAACCGGCTTTCGACGGGTCAAAATTCTCTATCGATTCCATCAAAATTACCTGCTGGTCCTTATCCGGTTTCACTCCCGCTTCTTTATCCGAGAAAATCTTCAGATAACACGTACACACGTCCACGAAAACCTCACGGAGAATTGCGTCTTGACTCACCAGGTCTTTTAACCCCGTATAAAGGTCACCGAGAATCTCAATCGCTTCCCCTTTTCCCGCGTATTTCTTCATCTCGATGAGCATTTTCGCTTCACTTACGTGACCGCGGAACGCAATCAACAGTCCAGCTTCCCGGTACTTGTCCCAGAAGAATTTATACTGCAGACGCGCTTTATCCAGATTCTCATTCTTTTCTTTACTACCAGCCGGATACGTTTTCGACAATTCATAATACGTATTCGCACGCGCCATACGGATGCTGTGTAACTCGTTCAGCATGTCATTACGCTTCGCGTTCTGTGCCTCATCATCCGGATTCAGTTTCTTCGCGTTATCCAGAATCAACTTTTCATATTTCGTCAGGAATTCAACGTTCGCTGCGAGCTCTTTTCGCGCAGACTCTTCCCATACCTTCACATTTTTCGTGAATTCTGCCTTACGCTTCTCCAGTTCCTTTTTCTCTTCTTCATTGAACTTGGAGTCATCGACCGCGAATGGACTGTTAAAGTCACATTTCGCCAGATAAACCAGCGTCTTATTCAGTCGGCAGTTCGGCAACAATCCGATGGCGATATAATAATTCGCACCCTCCGGATGCTCCGCGATATACTTGTCCAGCAACTTAATCGCCTCGTCCAGACGTTCAAGACGCTCATCATACGTTTTCGCCAGATTCGACGACGCTTCTGTCTGTACCGCGAGTTCAAAATCATATTCCGGCTTGAATTTTTCCGGCAACGTCCCATCTTTCTGACGCTGTTCCAGATAATAAATCCCCAAGTCCGCGAACCCGTTTAGGCGTAACTCAGTTATAAAGTTTTGAAGAAAGGTGCTTTCCGCCTCACCTTTTTCATCTTTCTCGTCCGCACTCACGGTCTGGGCTGGGATAAGAACCCACGCACACGCCAGCGCAAGGACAAATTTCAGGAAGTCGTTTGACCGGTTCCAGAGCATTTCTATTCTCCTCTACGATATGTTCATCCGCTATTGGATTTCCCTTCCATCCCCCCAAAGAAGAAAAATTCCCCTTCAAGAAATGTCGGTAAATTCTCACTCTCTATTTTAACCTAAAAGTGGGTATTTGTGCAACCCTCCCCCCACCATTTTTTCCCATTTTTTTCCCTATTTTTCCAAAATTTTTTTCAATTTACGCCGATTCTGACCTTTTTACTTCTTTCATTCTTCTGAAAGTCGGTAAATCTCGCGCAATTCACGACCTTCCTGATTATAATCCAGGCCGTAACCAATGACGAAATCATCCGGAATCGAGAGACCGACACATTCCACGGGAAATCGTTCTTGAAACACGTCTGGCTTCAGCAGGAGCGTCGTAATCATTACGCGTTTCGCTCCTCGTTCATAGAATTTCTCCTTCAGAACCGAGAGCGTATGCCCCGTCTCGAGAATATCCTCCACCAGCACCACCGTCCGACCATGCACATCCCGTAAAAATGGCGTTATTTCCCGTAAATTCTGCGTACTTTGAAGCCCCTCGTAACTCGAGACCTGATACAGCGAGAAATTATAAGGAATCCGTATTTCCTCAAGTAAATCAGCAAAAAAATAAAGAGCTCCCCGTAAAACACAGACGAAAAACGGACGTTCTCCCTCCAATTTCCTCTCTAAATCTTCCGCGATACGCCGTACTGCGGCTCGAATTTCCTCTTCCGTTAAAAAAGGGACGAATTTCTTGTCAAGAACTTGAATTGTCGTCATTTTAAATTACACCTGCTTACGTGAATAAAAAATACCGCAGTATCCGAAAATACTACGGCATTTTCTGTTTTAACTTACCTGTTTACTGCTCGCGATTACTCCAGAGCCGCCGGCTTGTCCATCGTCTGCGACTGGTAAATCGGCTGATGACGGTAGTACACTTCCAGCGTCATGATTGAAAGTGCTGTCGCGTAGAGACGTCCTCCAGAATCACTATGACCACCGGCCGGATTCCAGCTCCCTTTCGCATGACTTTCTTCTTTTACCTGACCCTTGACGAGCTGTTCACGCATTTTTTCGTTCCATTTCGTCCACTGGTCGCCACCGAAATGGCGCATTACCTGCGTCGCATAATAATTGTAATACATATCCGCGCTTGGTCCCATTTTTCCCAGATATTCCACACCCTTACGGAGTGCCGGGTTATCCTGTTTCCAACCATAATACATACGGCAGAGAAGACCAATCGCCGTACATGCCGGACCGTTACCTGGAGTGGTGTAACCATAAGTCGCGCCATTATCCTTCTGGACGGTATTCAGGAAGTTCATCGCTTTCGCCGTGCACTGCGGGTTGACCTGGAGATAACCCATGTAACCGCTCTTAAGTGCCATCAACTGCCAACCGACGACGGACGTATCACCTGCCTGACGCGGACTGTAACGCCATCCACCACCGACCGGGTCCTGAGCATACATCACGAAGTTGACCGCCGCCTGAGCCGGAACACGTAAGGACTTCTCTTTCGTCATCGCGTACGCTTCCGTAAGACAGATCGTCGCCAGACCGTGCGCGTACATCGTTCCCTGCGACTGGTGCAGTGAACCACCACCCGGGCATTTCGGGTCTTTCTTCATCGAAGCGACGAGGAACTTCAGACCAGCACCAATCTGCTTCTGATACGTACCTTCACGATGCGTCATACCACAACCGAGGAAAGGAAGAATTCCCATCGCCGTCGCGCCGTTCGTGCACTGCGTCATACTGCCCGGATTTCCGCAGGTACACTGACCCGGAGCCGCCAAACAGTGATTGTAGTTCCAGCTACCATTCGGCAACTGGTGACGAGCAATCCATTCCAGACCGAGTTTTACCGCGTTCTGTGACGCACGGCTACCACCATTCGACAACGCAGCCGAGTCCGCACGACGGCGGTCTGCCAGACCTGTACCACTCGTGTAAGAGTTAATCGACGCGTTGTTATCCGACGTCACCGCATTCGTCGTGGCAAGCGGTGTGAATTCCACCACTGCCGGCGGCGGTTCGTCGTCCATCGTATCGTTCGCAACTTCGACCTCAACCGGAACATCCGTCGGAGTGTCCACGGTCACTTCCGTTTCCACTTCCTCCATGTCCTCGACTTCGAGGTCCATCTCAAGTTCCTCTTCTTCCTCTTCTTCCATAATCTCTTCTTCAACAATCTC
>JAUNAI010000236.1 GCA_030527705.1 Planctomycetia bacterium
AAATACCCCGACTGGGAGAGAACGGGATACCTCTGAAAGATGTTTTTAGAAGACTTCCATCCCTTTCCTCACCGTTTATAAAAAACCACGACACTCAATCTCCTGTAATGTGGCAGGAAATTAAATGTCGTGGTTTATCAAATTTCTCGAAATACACAGGTTCAGAATGTCCGATATACGTATCCGATATTACCGCTTCAGCCAGTCCGGCCGCTCAAAATTCTCAATCATTCCAGCGATTTCCTTCATCAATTTCGGAATCTCGATTTTTTGAGGACAGACCTTCGCACATTTTCCACACCCGACACAGTGTACCGGCAATTTATCCGCGCCGAGAACGTTACACTCCTGCAGGAATGAGAAGGACGCTTTCTTAAACAGATAATGATTATAAATCGCCAACACTTTCGGAATGTCTACTCCACATGGGCAGTCCATACAGTACCGACACGCAGTACACGGAACCGGCGACGCTTTTCGGTACGCGTCCAACGCCTTCCGAAGCGTTTCCTGCTCTGTTTCCGACAGTGGCTGAAAATTACTCAGAGTCTTGATATTATCCTGAACCTGTTCCAGTGTTGACATTCCACTGAGAATCGTCATTACATTCGGCAACGACGCGACGAAACGCAGTCCCCAACCTGCCGGAGTGATATACGGATTCGCCTCATGCAGAATCTGTAACGATTCCTCACACAGCGAGACCAGTGACCCACCACGTAACGGTTCCATCACGATAACCGGCAGTCCCGCGTCGGTAAGAATCTGATACTGTTCCCGTGCCTGTTGCTGTTCCCAGTCGAGATAATTGAGCTGAATCTGCGCGAATTCCCACTCATACCGATTTATCGTTTCGCGGAGCACCTCCGGTCGGTCATGGAACGAGAAGCCGAGGTGTCGGATTTTTCCCTGACGTTTCATTTCCATCAGAAATTCATGAATTTTCAGGCTCTCGATGCGCTCCAACTTGTTTTCCGTGATATTATGCACGAGATAAAAGTCGAAATATTCCGTCTGACACTTCTGAAGCTGTTCCTGAAACACGCGCTCCACATCTTCTGGCGTATTCACCATCCATGACGGCATTTTACTTGCCAGATAATACGACTCACGCGGATACCGTGAAAGTGCGCGACCTACGAAATATTCCGAGAGTCCTTCATGGTAACCGTAAGCCGTGTCGAAGTAGTTCACGCCACCACGAATCGCCTCATCAACCATTTTCATGGCCAATTCTTCATCAATTTCCTGCGTCTTCGGATTCGTGACCGGCAGGCGCATCATTCCAAAACCGAGAAGTGAGGGAGTAAGCAACGTATTTTTAAATTGTCGTGTTAACATTTTTGTAAAACCCTTTTTATATCCGATAGCCTATAAAATCCGCTTCACCGTCGTGCGTTCCGAAATGACCTCGTAAGGGCGAACTTTCATCTATTTTCAAGATAAATTGGTATCATATATGATTTACAATTTATCTTTTCTTCTGTTTCTGTTTTGGTTTCGGGAAAATTTTCTCCAGAATTGACTGGAAAATCGCCATCACGTCTGTTTTCTGACCTTTTTTCTTCTCAACTACCAGTCGAACTTCCTGCGGAATTTCCGCCTGCTAGCGACGTGTTACCACTTTTTTTATCTTCACCAAAGCCGAAATTCAACACGTTATTCTGAATGCCACTTTCACTCCGCGCATCTTCTGAATTAACGGTCATATTTCCAGTTACATTTCCAGACGTATTTTCTAGTGACTCCCCCTGATTCAGGAATGCAATCAGAGATGGATCATCGACTTTTTTAATGACCGAACTTCCCTTTACACCGGACTTTCCAGCTAGGTTTCCACTGGAAATTCGGGAACCACTAGAAATTCGAGAGCCCGACGCAGACGCTGAAGCATTTTTTCCACGAATTCCGGAGCCGATTCCAATTCTGGAACCACCACCAGAATTAATACTCGAGCCAGTCCCGGAGCCTGTACCACTGCCTATTCCAGAAGCATTTTTTTTCTGTGTTCCTGAACCTACGCTGATACCGGAATCGATTCCTGAGCCATTTTTTTTCTGAATTCTGGAACCACCACCAATTTTAGATCCGAGACCACTACCGACGCCTGAGCCATTTCTGGCTACGATTCTACTACCGACACCAATTCCCGAACCAGAATTGACTCCGGAACCGTTTCCTACCGGCCCCGAAGAGGTTTCCTGAGCAAATGAAAACAGATTCTGAACGGTTTCTTGAGCCTTTCCACCCTCTTTCAGAACTTCATTTACACCACGTGACGTTTCCGCCACATTACCCAAATCCCTCAAACCTCCGAAATCGAGACTATTTCCAGAGCTTCCCACTTCTTTTCCGGAGGCCGACACATTTCGAATCGGCTTCTTTTTTGGTTCGGTAACCACCATCTGACGCATTTTCCCGAATGCCGAGAAAACAGACTGTTTTAGCACATCTACCGTCTGATTCGTATTCGCGGATTTTCCAGCCTTTCCGCCCTTTCCTGATTTCCGATACGTCACGGAACTTTCCGTTCCATCTTCTTTTTTTCCCGTGCTCCATGCACTCGCACCGAAATTTCCAGAAGAGCCAACTCCGCCAAGATTCGCTAAGTTCACAATATCCGCAAGCGAACTCAGTTCTTTCTGCGCGTCACCGAGTAGTTCATCCCGTTTTTTCTCGTTAACTTCCTCTTTTTTTCGACGCAATCCCGACAAAGAGCCAGTAAATCCTTCCACACGCTGACCATGTTCCAGAAGCCACCGCGTTAGGTCATCCGCAACTTCCTCTGCGCTCTGCTGACGGTCATTCGGGTCTTTCGCCATCATTTTCGAGCAGATTTCCGCCAAATCGTCCGGAACCTCCGACCGTTCATCCTGAATCCGTGCGGGCATCCGCGTCTGGTGCGCCTGAATTCTCTGCGCCAGCGTCCCTTCCGGAAATGGAACATGCCCAAGAAGCAGATAATATAACGTGCAGCCCAATCCATAAATATCTGCGCGCGCGTCCACATTATGACTATTCCGCGCCTGTTCCGGAGCCAGATAATCTGCCGTCCCCAACACATTTTCATCATACGCCAGCGTTAGGGAGGAACGCTGTTCATCCGTAAACCGCGCAAGTCCCAGATCCAGCACATGTACACAATCATCACTATCCACAAGCAAGTTCGCCGGTTTCATGTCACGGTGAATCAGACCTGCCATGTGTGCATGTTGTAGACCTTCCGCAGCTTGCCGAATAAATTTCGCCGCCCGATAAATATCCAACGGTCCGTCCTTTTTCACCAACGAAAGAAGGTCCGGCCCGTCAATATATTCCATGACAAGATAATAAATCGAATTCCCTTCCGTGTCGACGTCATACGCCCTCACGATATTCGGATGATCTAACGCCGCAACCGCCTGCGCTTCCAACAAAAAACGCTCTAAATACGATGAATCCGACGTCACCCGACTTTTCGGCAAGACTTTAATCGCCACCTGACGCTCCAAAATCGTATGCACAGCAAGATAAACACTACTCATCCCACCTGCCCCAATCGAGCGTAACAGCTTGTATTTCCCTAAAAAGAATCCCTTATATTTCCCTGCAAAAATGTTATCCGACTGCCACTGCGTAATATATCCATGCGCGATTAACCACTGAGCAAAAACGCGCGAATCCTCCTGAACGACAGCAATTTCCTGAGTCTCGCAATCTTCCTGCGTTTCCAACTCTACCGGTGTCAGTTCCTCTGTCCGTATCGCTGTCTGCGCCTGACACTCTGCCAGCCATTCTGCCCGCCACTCTTTATAATACGCCTGTAATTTCGCCGAACTGTCGAACAGACGGGAACGCTCCAGCATTCCGAGATAATCGGTCATCACGATTTCAGCCATCTTCACTCCATCGGCCTACAATTCTCTATTTTGCCTAATCTTATCTAAAATCCGCCATTAGCGAAATTTCAAGATCGCGTTTCCCCAAAAACGCATTTCCCATTATCCTTCAATATAACAGATATTATCTATAAATTCCAGTGGTAAATTGAGAAAATACCCCATTTTCTTAAAAAAAATAATAAAATTTTCTAATTCTTCCAAAAAATAGGCCCAATCTTCATGAAAATTTCCCTTTTAAACACTTACACACTCCTCAGAAATCCCTCATATCAGAAAATACCCCCAGAAATTTACAAAAAAATCGGCTTGAGGGCTAGACACTTTCTGAAATTAGTGTATAATGAAGAAATAATATAACTGTTAACAGTCCACTCATTATATCAAGGAGTATTTTATGAGCCTCAAAAAATTAACTCTCGCAGCACTCGCGGTCGTGTTAAGCGCCGGTGCGTGTTTTGCTGTCCCCACCGCGGAAGAACGTCAAGCAGCTATCGACGTTTTTGAAACCCGTATGGCTAGCTACAAGATGGATGCCGACGGAAATGTGATTTCTTTCGACCTCACGGACCGTATCTGCACGAATGAAGACCTCGCCAAAATCTGCAAGCTCGACACAGTGACTTCCTGCAAGATTTACGGCGCGAACCTGAAACCGGGCGGAGCTTCCGTCATTACTGGTCTGAAAAGTTGCACGCAGTTGTCCATCGAAAATACCGACTTCGTTGATGACGATATGGCTTTCCTCGCCGACATGCCGTGGGTGACGCAGTTGACGTTGCGTCGTAACACGTATCTGCGTACCAAGACGCTCGAATACGTTGCGAAAATGCCGAAGTTGCGTAACCTCGTGTTGTTGTACGGAAACTTCGATAATGAAGGTCTGAAATATGTCTCAACAATTAAAACCCTCCGTCTTCTCGACGTGCGTGGTTGTGCGTCTATTACGGACGAAGGTCTTGCTTGTGTGAAAGAACTGCCGAGTCTGATTGTGCTGAAACTCCGTTGCACAGCTGTCACGAATGAAGGTATCTCTAACATTCGTGGAAAGGCGCTGAAAACGTTCGGTATTGAAGATTCCCAGACCTATAATGGTGAAGCGATTGCGTGGTTGGCGGAAATGGTTGATTCCATGCAGGAAATCACTATCATGCGTTGTATCGCGATTTCCGATGACGATGTGAAACAGCTCGAAACGCTGAAAAACATGCGAAAACTGAATCTCCGTGGTAACTATCTAGGTAGCGACGCGCTCACCTGTTGCGCCAACATGCCGGAACTGACGCAGTTGATTCTGAGCGAAAACGTGATTGATGATGAAGGGATGAAGTATCTGGAAGGTCTCCAGAAGCTGAATCATCTTGATCTGTGGGCGAATATTGTCACGGATGAGGGAATGAACTCCATCGCGAAACTTGCTGGTCTCCAGAAGCTGTCGTTGGTTGCGACGCAGATTACGGACGAGGGCGTCGCCAAATTGGTTGCGTTGCCGAAACTGGCGGACTTAGACCTCGGCGAAACGATGATTACCGACGCATGCGTTGACGCTCTGGCTCAGATTAAGACGCTCAAACGTGTCAGCTTCCGTGCCACGAACATTTCTGACGAAGCGATTGAGAAGCTGCGCGCTGCTTTGCCGAGTTGCGACATCTCGAAATAAGTGACGGTTTTTACTTTACAACCGACGAATTTACAGCGGGGGGCATTTTTGTTCCCCGTTTTTTGGACTCCATACGTTCTAAGTTATTATTTCTTAGCTTTCTAATCGATACATACAGAAAAAACCAAAAAATTTCAGAAAAATTTGGAAAAGAAGGAAAAAAGTTCCGTTGAAGGCTTGCAGAAAATTGCAGTAGGTGTATAATAGAGGATGCGGTTGTGTCGGCGTGCGTTCTGCAACGCGGAAAATCTGCCTTTTTTGACCATATAACCGAAGAATAGTTACCATCATCATATTAATATATAAATGGAAGAAAACCGTGAGTACATTTAATCCTTATTCACACTGGCTCGGAATTGTCGGTAAAGAAAAACCGGATACCTATTATGAGTTACTCGGCCTGAAGCACGGAGAGAGTAACGTCGCGAAAATTGCGAAAAGCGCGGACGAACTCCTCGCAAAAGTTCAGAAGATGCGCGACAATGACCATTTTCCGGAATGGAATCAGATACTCACGGAAATTCAGGTGGCCAAAAACTGCTTGTGTAATCCAAAATACAAGGCGGAATATGATGCGAAACATCCAGCTCCCAGTGCGACGCCGAGTGCTGGAATGCAACCGGGGATGCAACCTCAACAACCTGGAATGTATCCTCCGCCGGGGATGCAACCAGGGATGTATCCGCAACCGGGAATGCAGCCCGGAAT
>JAUNAI010000237.1 GCA_030527705.1 Planctomycetia bacterium
AGAACACGGAAAATAAGAACACGGAAAACGTGGGAAATCTGATGAAATCTGGTGATAATGCCGAATTCGTCCGTGTCAGCGCGAAAACGCCGGATTATCTGGAGCTGTCGAGTGGGAAACCGTATTTGCCGATTGGGGTGAATCTCTGCATTTTACGCGCTCAGAACCCGGACGGAACGATGCGACTGTTGAGTGACGAAGAAGCGCTCCAGAAGATGGAATTTTACTTTCAGCGTCTCTCGGAAAATGGTGGAAATTACGCTCGCGTCTGGCTCGGCATGCCGCAATTCGACATCGAGACAGAGCGTCCAGGGCATTTCGACGCGCAGAAAATCGAGAACGTGCACCGACTGCTGGACCTCGCCTCGCGGTACGGAATCCGCCTGAAATTCTGTCTGGAACACTTTCGGAATCTGGGAGATTCTCCGGTCTGGAATGACGGAAAAGTTACGTTCAGTAAACGGCTTTATCATGGGGAAGTTGCGCAAAAAATGAGTGATTTTACCCTCTCCGACGCGGGTAGAAACGCTTATCTGGCGCGGACACGGAAGTATATCGACCTTTTTGGCTCTCATCCTGCTGTTTTCGGGTGGGAACTCTGGAATGAAGTGAATTGTATTCCGAATGCCGACGTATGGACGGAATTTATGCTTGCGCGTGTGACGGAAATGAATCCGAATCAGCTTGTTTTTCAGTCGCTGGGAAGTTTCGATTCTCCCGCGCAATTCGAGCGATACAGGACCCACACGAAAATGCGACAAAACACACTGTTACAGGTACATCGGTATCTTGACCCAGGCGCGAAATTGCCGATATGTCAGGCGCCGATGGACGTGTTAGCGGCGGATTGTGCGACTACCGTCCGTGCATGGGGCGTGCGAAAACCGATTCTTGTGACGGAGCTGGGCGCGGTCCGTGCATGTCATGCGGGACCGTCGGAACTGTACGAGATGGACACGGAAGGCGTGTTGTTCCACGACATTCTTTTCGCACCGTTTTTTGCGGGCGCTGCGGCTCCCGGACACTGCTGGCACTGGCACGTTTATCTTGAGCAACACGACCTCTGGCGTCACGTTGGTCGTTTCTCCGAGGCGGTTCGAGGTGTGAATCCCGTTTCAGAACAGTTTCAGCCGTTCTATGAAGAACAGAATGGACTGCGAATTTACGGACTTCGCGGCGAGAAAACTGTCTTGGTCTGGATACGTGACGCGGAAAACGATTCCCAGCGCGAGTTAATCGAAAAAAAGCCGGTCGAAACGCGGAAAGATGTAAAAATCACGATTTCCGAAAACTACACGCCGCGCACAGGGACTCACCGTCCCACCAGGCTCGACATTTACCATCCGTGGGAAGACCGCCACGAAACAGTACCTCTTCCAGCCTCCGCCACCATCCCCCCAACTTCCCAACTCACCCTCCCCCCCCTCACCCGCTCCTGTGTGTTACGGATTGAAGGTGGAGAATGAAGAAAGGGGGCATCGAGAAGTTATGGGAATCATTTTACACCCCGGCACATTATAAAACATTTACGTCTATTTTTCGATTATAACTGTTTTCCAGTCTGGTTATATGACGAAAATGGCATGATTATCGATAATCGTCTTCCGTAAGAATGGGAGGACGATGAAGATTTAACGCGCGAATTATGGGCGATTTCCGACATGTACGATCAATTATTCATCGACAACGAAAAAGAATTTACTTATCGTGGGTTTAAAATCTCGGAGCGCGAGACGTTTTTGGTGCGAGTTGCCCACGTTAAGGAAATGCTGGAAAAAAAAGAGCGGCGGAAAATATCCGATTGAGTACGATTTCGAGGTCGAATAATTGAATGACGGAAAAACAGTTTTTTTACGCAATATTTCGCGTGTTAGATTGTCTTTATGATGAAAAACCGACGGAAGAGTTGGATTTTTATTTATGTGACGCGAATCCGAGCGTTTTCACGGACAGTCTGTCTGCCGACCCAGCAATTTGGGAAGATTTTAAGGTTTTTTTAGTGAGAGAACATTTTTCGGTTTCTCTGTCAGAAAAGGAGACTTATGACTTGGCTCAAAAATACCTTAAGACAGGCGTCAAAGTGCAATATGGCGACTTTTCGGAGCTATTTGCCGAAATAGAACTGGAAGAATGGGGGAAATTGTGTCGAATCGTGGTAGATGGAGAATAACTGAAACATGAATTGTACACAGTGCGGTGGCGTGATGAGTTCCCGTGTGGAGGGAAATACGTTAATTTGGACGTGTTCGCAGTGTGATAATTGCCTGATGACGACGTGGTTTCCTGAAATTGAAACGGATTCAACGGAATATACGATTACGCTGGAAAAATCGGAGGATTATGATGCCGACAGCCTCCGTTTCGTGGCTCAAATTGCAAATTGTAATTTTTTGCAGGCAAAAGAAGTTCTTCTTCTTGGAAAAGAGAATTTTTTGACTGCGCGAGCGACTCGAATCCGTGAAGTAGCGCACGAATTAACCAGATTGGGCACATCCTTTCATATAAATCCGGAATTTTCATATGATTATTGAATTTCCAGAGGATAGACGCTGATGAAGTACCGTTCAGTGGAAGGGATGTATTCTTGCTTTCCAGAAACCGTTTTTTTACGGAAGGAATCATTTACACATTATGTATTAGGGTTTCTTGCCGAAACGCCAAGCTCCGTAGGAGCGTCATGTAATAGCCGTGGGTGTAAACCCACGGAGGAACGGTGCCTCCCCCACACGCCGACTGCGTAGTGGTCGAATCATTTAACCGCTACGCGGTTGGCGTTTTTGAGGGGTTTCTTGTGTTCCGGAGGTAAAACCTCCCGGCTACATACATTTGACCGCTACGCGGTTGGTGGACGGCGTCCCACCGTCTTTCAGGGACGTATGAAATATTTAAGTTAAGAGGTAGGCTGAATCACCGTGTGAAAACGGGGGGATTTTAATCTGTGACGGTGTAAATTTTCGGAAAAGATGAAAAATTTTCCCGGAAAGGGTTTTCAGGGGTTGTAAAAAAGAGAGAAATCTGGTATAATATCAACTAATTATAAGAATCGCTTTCATGGATTGACGCTCAATGCCGACGAAATAGGATAAAAATGCCGATTTTAAGCCGGTTTGTGGCGAAATTTTTTCCATAAAACATTTATTCAGTAAGGAGACCAACGTGTCGCAAAAAAGTTTTCTTTTCACTAGTGAAGCCGTGAGTATGGGTCACCCGGACAAATTGGCTGACAACATCTCGGACGGAATTCTGGATGCTATTTATGCACAGGACCCGAAAAGCCGTGTCGCTTGCGAAACGCTCGTGACGACTGACCTCTGCGTCATCGCCGGCGAAATCACCACCACCGCGAAAGTCGATTATGAAGCGGTCGCGCGTGAAGTGATTAACGCAGTCGGTTACACCAGCGACGATATCGGTTTCAGCGGCGACACGTGCGAAGTTCAGGTACGTATCGACACTCAGAGTCCCGACATCGCCATGGGCGTTGACCGTGATGGGGCCGGCGACCAGGGTCTGATGTTCGGTTATGCGTGCAAGCAGACGCCGGAACTCATGCCGTTACCGATCGCGTTGTCACACCGGATTATGAATCGCCTGACCGAAGCGCGTCAGAAGGGTGAGGTGGATTGGTTGCTGCCCGACTCCAAGAGTCAGGTGACGGTGGAATATGCGGACCGCATGACGCCGATTAAGGTCACGACGGTGGTCGTTTCCACGCAGCATAAAGCGTCGGTTTCCCAGAAAGAAATTGCGGATTGGATGATTCCGAATGTCATTCTTCCGTGCATTCCGGCGGAACTGAACAAGGGAGACATCGTTTTCCACATTAACCCGACGGGTAATTTTGTCGTTGGCGGTCCGCATGGTGACTGTGGTCTGACAGGCCGTAAAATTATCGTTGATACCTATGGTGGCTGGGCGTCCCACGGTGGTGGTGCGTTCTCCGGTAAAGACCCAACGAAAGTGGACCGTAGCGCGGCTTACATGGCGCGTTACATCGCGAAAAACGTCGTGGCGGCTGGTCTGGCGGATGACTGCGAAGTTCAGCTTGCTTACGCAATTGGCGTTGCGGAACCGGTCAGTGTTCTGGTGAACACTTACGGTTCAGAGAAAGTCTGCTCGTGCAAAATTGAGAGTGCGATTCGTAAGGTATTCCCGATGACGCCGAAAGGAATTATCGAGTGCCTGAATCTGCGTCAGCCGATTTATCGTGCGACGGCGTCCGGTGGACATTTTGGCCGTGACTGTTTCCCGTGGGAAAAAACGGACAAGGCCGAAGCGCTGAAGGCTGCGGTGAATGAGTAATTTCTCTGTAAACCGGTACGAACCGGATAAACGGAGGAAATAGGGGAAAAAGTAAATAGAAATAGACGAAAAAACGGACAGCGAATTGATTTCGTTGCCCGTTTTTTCATGATCTCGTTAAAAAGTTTTTTATTCTATTTCTGTGGGAAAACGTTTCCGATTTGCCTCAAAATTCAGGTTGGAGCCGAGTGGAGCAAGATTACATTTCTGCATCATTTTACAGAAAACTTCCGCGCCATGACGCTCACGCCCACCGAGACGGTACCGAATTCGACGGGTCAGATAATCGTGGCATTCTTTAATTGGCATCTGCCGTTTAAGTCCTTCATAGAGCGTTAATACGTCCATTTCAATCTGGCTTGCACGACGCGACTCGTTAAAGAGCGTCGAAAGTCGCTCCATATCTGCATTCGGACGTGCGAACCAGCTCGCATACATGAACGGTAACCCCGTCCACTGAGTCCAGACGAGTCCCAGATCGTAAACGCACGCGAAATACCGACTTCTGTGCGGAGCAAAAAGTGCCTTGTCACCGATGAGTAACACGCCGTCAAGCTCCTCTTTCCGACAGATTTCTGCCAACTTTTCCGCCAGCGGTTCTTCCGTAAGTCGCAGACTTTCCGCTTCGCTCGGGTCAATTCCCAGCGCGTTACCGACGTGGAACGGCGTGTACTCGCAGAACCGTTTCGACCGTTCCTCAAGACAGACCTGTAACAGCGCATTACTTGTGCGCGACGCAGGGTCCAGTCCGATACGGCGAATTTCTTCCAACGGACGCATGGCGATGAACTTAATACTCTTCACCGCGCCCTCGCTCGCGATACAGACGTCTGAAATCTGTGTCAATTCCGGGTGCCGAACTGCTTCCGCGATGGGAATCATGGCCGCGTCATACTTTCCCTGAACCAGATCATCAGCAAGATTCGCTGGCGTATCCGCAACGAGCTGAATCTCCGCGTTAAGCGTTTTCGCGATGTTTTCCAGCTTCCACGTCAGTGGGACAGCATTCAGAAACTGTACCGTTCCAATCCGAAAAGACGCCGGTTCAAAAACCGCTTCCACCGAGGAACACTGATTCAACTCCTGAAAATTACTGCTCATTTTATACCTCGAAAGAATCCCTGAAACCCCGCAGGGGTAAACAGCCTCAACTTTTAGTAACCATGATTAATTGGACCCAAATTTCTCATCATTATATCACATTCGCCCTGCATTACAAGTATAAAGACGTACGAAACGAAAAAAAATCCAGATTTTTCGTGAATTTCTGCGAATCCGCTTGACATTTTTCCGACAGTGATATATAATGAATCAGACATAGGGTACTGTTTGCCCATTGAATTCGCTTAACGCTACAGAAATCTAAACAATTTCTTTTGTATAGCGAAATTATAATAGAAAGTGAAGACCACCACCATTTAACGTGTTCGGCTCCCTTTTGGGGAGTCGTCGTGTATCTATGGTGGTAGGTTGTCCAGAACCTCTGTAGCGGGATACGTATGACGTACTCCCTTTTTTTGTGTACTTTCGGAGATTATTGGGGGAAACATTTCTGTTTCCTACTGGGTACGTGGATGTCCTCGTCCGCATAGAAACGCGGGGGAGGAGAGATTCTTGTTCCGTGTCCAACGCCGTAGGCGTTTAATGTAATAGCCGTGGGTGTAAACCTACGGATGACGTTTCGTCACCGTCCCACACCCGACCGTGTAGCTGTCGAATTAATTCAGCCCCTACAGGGTTGTAAGGTTTTTTAGGGTGGACATTTTCCAGGGGTAAGAACCCCGGCTATTTCATTCAGCCCCTATAGGGCTGTAAGGTTTTTTAGGGAGGACACTTTCCAGGGGTAAAAACCCCGGCTATTTCATTCAGCCCCTACGGGGTTACCCTCCGCAAGTACCAACACCTTAACCCCACACGAAGGAGCCAAAACCATGAA
>JAUNAI010000238.1 GCA_030527705.1 Planctomycetia bacterium
GTAGCGTTTTCGCCTTTTTCCGCCTCCGATTTCGCTTCAGCCGCTTTTTTCTGTTCCTTCTTCAGGTCGTCCACCTGTAGAATCAACATATCGTACTTGACACGTAGACGGACACGCTCCTGCGCTTCGGTCGGAGTCTTGGAATAGGTGAGCTTTTCCGGGTCAGTAATCATATTCTCATCAATCGTGAAATTGATCGGCTTCTCCAGCTCTTCCTGCATCATCCGGACACGTTCATCAAGGCGATTCAGATACGTTTTAAACACGACATACGCCAATTTAATGTTTCCCTTCCGAAACAGATCGCCAAGTTGCGGTTCCAGCTGACGAATCGCGTCAATGTCGGACTGATAGAAATAAAGTTTCTGCGGGTCGAGCATTTTCAGAAAGACCGTCAGCGTTCTCTCCGACAGTTGTGCGTCAAGACTACGCTCGGAAATGTGTTCTTTCTGCAGCAGGGCCGTCGCAATCGTGGTGATATACTCGTCACGGCGTGCCGGCTCTGTGACTTCTGCATTAGCGGTAGCCTGAAGGCCACAGTCGACGAACAGTCGCGCAATTCGAGGAGATTCAACACACAAAAGGCACACATAAAGCATGACCAACGCAAAAATTACCTTGAATTTTTTCATGGGAATGAGAACTCTCAATATGAATAAAACGGGTGAGCGGGTCAGAAGAAGATTCTTTACACATCACCTTCTGATACCCCTATTTAATGTGTCACGATACTATTTACGTGGAATTTCTGTAGAAATCCCTTATTACTATTATATTTTACAAGAAATTTTACTTTTTTGCAAGTCCTACCGACTATTTTTTTGGGGAAACTATGGACCTTTTTTAAAAATGTGTTAAAATAATAAAAAAAAGCGGTTTTTTCCTAAGGGATTTATTATGCTTCGTTGGCGTTTAATGCTCGGATTTTCGATTGCCATTTCCATCGCAACAATTTGCTGGCTGGACGTGTTTCTGGAATCGTGTACCCAGATTCCTGGTCTGGCACTGTTTCCCCTCCTACTTCTGCTTATCACACTAGGTGGGCGGGAAATGCTACGGCTAGCGAATCGGAATCACGTTTATCCTGTTCCGTACGTCGTGTATCTCGGTTGTTACCTGATTGCAGCGAGCGCTTGGGGAACCTTCGCGTTTCAACATTACTCGAATCAGCCTGGCACGCCGATACCAGCTGTCGATGTACGACTGATGGAGGACGCAGACAGTGCGGAATTCTCGCAGCTAATGATTTCTGCTGTGGTGTCGGAGACGGAAAAAGCCTCAAGTATGGTTGCCACTGAAAATACAGTGGATGTGGAAAGTGAAGAGGCGAAAAAGTCGGAAGTTACTCGTCGACGACTCTTGGAGAAGCTGGAACATCTCACCCCCGGAAACTGGGCACTGTCGGCGTTCGCGGTCGCGGTCATTCTGGTTTTCCTGCAGGAAATGTACACATTCGTCCGCCCAGGAGCTGTGAATATTCGGATAAGTTACTCGATTTTCACAATTGTGTATGTCGGGTTGTTACCGACTTTTCTAGCGCAGATTCGGTTATGTCACGGACTGTCTGCGTTGTGTGCCTTCATTGCGATTATTAAAATGGGTGATGTCGGCGCCTACACTATCGGTCGGCTTTTCGGACGGAATAAAATGGCCCCAAGTCTCAGTCCGGGAAAAACGATTGAGGGCGCATTCGGCGCGTTACTTTTCTCGGTATTGACGTCATTACTGTTTTTCTACTGGATTATGCCATGGATGGGGACGGTGTGCTCACAAGAAAAGGTGGTCTGGTGGATTCTGTACGGTGCCGCACTCGGATTTTTAGGAATGCTCGGTGACCTAGCGGAATCACTTATGAAGCGAGACGCAGAAATTAAAGATGCGGGGACCCTCGTTCCAGGTTTCGGTGGTGTACTCGACATTCTCGACTCACTCCTGATTTCCGCCCCCGTCGCGTATGCGTTTTTAACGTTAGAGTTATTATTCGATTAAAACCATTGAACCTATAAAGGAGCGACTAGTAGGAGCGTGTTTAGAGAGTGGTTAAATTGCCGTAAATCTTGAGAGGTGACGTGTTCCGCGTCGTTGGTGAAACGGTAAACGTCTCCCTTTTTCGTAATTTAACTCATATCGACACGAAACATTTCATCCTTCAGCTCCGTTTTTAATGTTTCCCATTCCTACGCGCTTAGTAACGCCATCATTCCCTAATTCCGGTGTGTTGTGCCTCCGTTACAGACGTAGTGACGTATGTGTCTCCATGATGAGCTTTCTGGGGAGAGAGATTAACATATAAGTAAGATTATATAGTAAGATTAATATATAAAGTAAAATCGTATTCGTTTTCATTTTTTCAGGGAGAAATTATTATGCGAAAATGCGTTTTTTGGCTTCTCGCACTGATGATTGGCGGGGCGACTGTTAATCTCGCGATAAGTCCAGCCGTCGCGCAGTATCAGCCGACGAGCGAAAAAGGAATTGCGCAACTGGAAGCAGATTATCTGTTCCAGTGCGACAATCAGCCGACGTACGAAAAAGCACGTCAGGAAATTGTTTATGCTCAGCAAGTCGCGGAGCGTATCACGAAAATGCCGAATGTGTCAGATTTAAGCGCACAACTGGCTGCACTAGCGGAAGTGGAGAAGAAATTCTCGGCAATTCCTGAAACGGCAGAAAGCGCGAAGGATTTTTATCTTGCCGTGCGTCGCGCGAAGCGGGAAATCGTGATGCGGAATCCGATTCTGGACTTTAATGAAATCGTCGTGATTGATAATCCGTATCCGAAAGGAAAACCAGGCGACGCGGCGGACGAATGGGGGCACGAAGCGCGTCACCGTAACGGATTTATGGCGGAAGATGGAGGGAAACTGCTCGTCGTCGGTCTGAATCCGGGAGAAATCAAGAAAACGCTCCTCGATAACGGTGGTTCTTTCTGGCGTCCGGACGTTTCTTTCGACGCAAAAAAGATTCTCTTCTCACACCGTCTGCCGGGTGAGAAATCCTTCCATCTTTTCGAGATGAACGCAGATGGAAGCGGTCTGAAACAGCTGACGGTCGGTGATTATGACGACTTGGACCCGATTTATACACCGCAGGGAAAAATCGTGTTCTGCACGAGTCGTCAGCATTCTTATGTTCGTTGCATGCCGATGACGCACGCTTTCTCTGTGGCGCGTTGTGACGCAGACGGAAAGAATATTTACGTCATTTCCGCTAACGGCGAGCCGGAATACCTGCCGTCGATGATGACTGACGGTCGTGTTATTTTCACCCGCTGGGAATATACGGATAAAGCTCTCTGGCGTGTTCAGTCTCTCTGGACGATTAACCCGGACGGAACGAATCCGCAGACGTTCTGGGGAAACCAGTCTGTATGGCCGGACGTGCTCACGGAAGCACGACAGATTCCGGGAAGTAAGAAAGTCGTCTTCACCGGCGTCGGTCACCATGCGTGGTTCGATGGCGCAATCGGTTACATTAACCCAGAAGAAGGACTGAATTATCCGGACGGTCTGGAACACATCACGCAGGAAGTACCTTTCGTGGAAGTTGGAAATGGTCCTGATGACATTCGCTCCAGTTACGATTATCATAAAGCGGGTGACTATTACGCTTATAAGTCTCCGTATCCGCTTTCTGAGGAATACATGCTCGTCTCGGCACGTGATGCGTTGGGACGTGGTCCTAATAAGCGATCTGGTAGCTGGCTTGGTGACGGCGTGCTTTATAACGGTCCGCACAATGAATGGTATTTTAATCTTTATTTCCAGGACGTTTACGGAAATAAAGAGCTGATTTATGAGGGTGACTATAACGCGTATTACGCTTCTCCGTTGCGCGCGCGTGAAGTACCGGTCGAGAAGCCGGACCTCGTACAGTGGCCGAAAATCGGAAGTGGTGAAAAGCCGGCAGATGGAATTCTCTACAGTAATAACGTTTTTGAAGGAGCCGACCCGATTCTGAAGGAAAAAGGTAAGTATATCCGAGTCATCCAGATGGACCCGAAAACGTACACCACGTGGAATAAAACGGTTCAGCATGACGGACCGGCGGTGTCGGTCTTCCAGGCGGACGGTGTAAAACGTATCCTCGGAACAGTTCCGATTGAGCCGGACGGTTCTGTCAACTTTAAGATTCCGCCGGGACAGGCGTTATTCTTCGAGATGCTCGACGAAAACGGAATGGCGATTCACGTGATGCGCTCCTTCACGTATGTTATGCCGGGCGAAAATCGTGGGTGTTTCGGCTGTCACGAATCGAACATGAGCACACGCTCGAATAAACTCATGGGTGGTGGTCAGATGGGTTCTGCGCTCCGTAAACCGGCGGTAGACCTGACGCCGACGCCGTGGGGAACGGAAAGTATCAGTTACATGCGTTTCGTTCAGCCTGTACTGGACAAGAACTGCGGAAAATGCCATCAGAATCCAGAATCCGATGCATTCAAGAAGCTGAATATGACCTGCCGTCCGTCCTCGAAAGGCTGGTGGGCGAATGTTCATTCCCGTCCGGGCGACCAGTCTCCGTTCTGTGAACCGTACTTGACGCTCGTTTCTGGCGACTGTGGTTGGGGTGGTAACAAGCCAAAGAATGAAAAGGGGGTTCCGATTAACCTCGCGGGTGTTTTTGTTGTGGAAGGTTACGACCAGCGTGACCCGAAAAACTTGGAAACTCTCCCGCCGTACACTGCATGGTCGCCAACCAGTACGATTATCAAAAATGCAACCAGTGGCGAACACCACGGCGTGAAAGTGAGCAAAGAAGATGCTGAGCGTTTAATCGCGTGGGTAGACTGTAACGGTCCGTACCTCGGTGATGAGGAAGTTCGCTCGATGTTTGACCCGTCTTCTGTTGCGTTGGTGACAGTTCCGCCGATTCGTCCGCGTATTCGTTCCGCGCCGGTAATTAACCGTTTCGACATTCGTCAGGACGGCGACTCGGAAAAAGTTTCCGGTACTCTGACACTCGCACCTGAAGCGGTGGAATCAGACCAGAACTTGGTTCAGTTACGTAAGGCGGCAGATGAGAGAATGAAGGCCGCTGCTTTAGCAGCGAAATACCGAAATAAGCCACTTGACGGGAAAATTATCTCGGCGGTTTACGGTGTTGATGTAAAAAGCGGAAAGAATGTGACCGAAATCCTCACAAAATATGTAGATGGTAAGATGGTCAGTGACATTCCGAAATATAACGACATTTTCACAGATGTTATTTACGGACAGGTGAAATCCCTCTTCGTGACCGTACGTTTCAATGATGGTAAAGAAAAATCGTTTATCTTCACTGAAAATTCACCGGTTGTTCTGATTCCGTAAGTTAAATGAGCTTAAATTAAGTTCATTCCATATCGGGGTGAGGAAAGAAATCTCTTGAGACTATACTTTTCCTCATCCCGTTACTTTATTTCACCTGTTCATTTTCCAACTATTTATATAACCAACGCACTATAAAAATCTGCTTCACCGTCGTTTCACGCTACAGAAATGCCTACTGTATGAACCAGCTTTCACTAAAATATAGAGTAGAATCCATCTATTTCCCTAGACGTTCTCATCCTCATCAATTTTCTTATTAACGACTTTCCGTAACCTACTTCCCCACACAGAATCGGCTGAAAATCGAATCGAGAAGGTCTTCCGTGTAAACTGCGCCAACCATGAAGCCGATCTGTTCCAGAGCAACACGTAATTCTGTGGCGATAAGCTCCTGAAACTCCGTTCCGCAAAGCATTTCTGCACGTTCCAGAGATTCCAGCGCAAGTTGGAGCGACGCACGACAGCGACTCTGCGTGGCGGCAACAACATCCGACTCGTCACCGGCGCGGTCCGAGAGCATTTCCGTAAGCCGTGCGCGAAGCTCCGCGATTCCCGCTCCCGTGCGACTACTCGTCCAGACGATTCTCCGACGTAGTGCAGGCGCGGTCCCAGTCAGGAGTAAATTCTCGAAATCCGCCCGTCTTTCTGCCGTCAGTAAGTCACACCGCGTGAGAAGAAGGAGGCTTTCTTCCGTTTTCTCGCCAAGAATCCGCAACGCTTCCTGTCGTGCCAACACGAATTCTGCCGCGTCGAAACAGAATAACGGTACGTCCGCCAGCTCCTTCTGTGACCGCGCAAGTTCCTGCGATTTTTCGTTTAAATATAAATTTTCGTCTCCATTTTCTGAAGGAATATCCTCTGAATTAACCCCC
>JAUNAI010000023.1 GCA_030527705.1 Planctomycetia bacterium
TGCTTTTTTTTGAAAATTTTGTTATACTAAAAGGAGTATAAAAAATGGCTTCCATATACGCAAATAAAACCTATAACAGTTTCGTTGTTGAGGTTTCCTTCATCAATAAACGCTGGCGTTTTTGGGGCTTTCCGCGACGCTCTGACGCGGAGAAGTTCGGAAAACAAATGGAGGACTTGAAAACCTATCACAAGCACGGTTTAGAGCGTCCAACACCGTTGGTCGTGTGGCTCGATAACCTATGGAAAAACAACCCGGAGAAGTATAATTTAATCGTGGAAATGGGGCTTGCCGAGTTCCGTGAACAGTGCGGGACGGTCGGCGAGTTGATTGAACGTTTCGTACCATACGCGATTAACGGACAGGAGCCGAAAAAAAGGACTTCTATCGGTCGGCGCGGGGCGTGTAATGTGTTGTTGAATTTCCTAGCGCGTCAGAAAGCCGGGAATTTTCGCCGAGATGCGCGGGCGTTAAAGTTGGCTTCTAACATTCCAGCGAAAGAAATTACCCCTGAAATTGCCGAAAAATTTTACCGCGATTGGGTGTCTGTCGGGGATTCCAACGGTTAATCTATCCGCCGGGTGTGCACACGAGTGTGTATATTGTTACACGAAAGGTTACTCATTTTATCCCAGCGAGGGCGTCGTCCGCGTTTATCGGAATTCCGCGCAAAAAATTCGAGATGAACTTTCCCGAAAACGGCAACTCCCTCGACGCGTTTATTTTAGTCCGTCGAGCGATATTTTTCAGCCGGTCACGGAAATTCAGGAAATTGCGTGTGAAATCTTTCAAATTCTTCTGGAACGCGGAATCGAAATTGTGTTTTTATCGAAAGGCGTTATCCCAGACGCGCTATGGTCCATTTTGGAGAAGTACGCGTACCGGATTTTCGCACAGGTCGGTTTAATCAGCGTAAATGAGGCGATTCGGCGGATTTTTGAACCCCACGCGGCAACCGTCGCGCAAAGATTGGCGCAAATTGAGCGTCTGAATGCGGTGGGAATTCGGACAACAGTCCGCCTTGATCCGATTTTGCCCGGTGTAAGCGATTCGTCGGAGGATTTCGACGCGCTGTGTGCGGAAATTGCGCAACGCGGAGCGCGAGAAATCGCAGCGAGCGTTCTGTTTCTGCGTCCCGGACTGCTTTCCATCATGCGGAAAATCGGTATTTACGGACATCGGGGACCGATTTTGAGCCGAAAATTAAGGCACTTTTTGACCGTTTCCACTCTGCGAGTCGGCTGGATTTCGATGCGCAAAACAGTTCTGCCCAGACGCTTCCAGCAGAGGAGCGTCAAGCTATTTTTAATCGTCTGCGTGCGTCTGCGCGTCGTTATCAACTCCCCGTCCGCGTCTGTGGCTGTAAAAATCCCGATTTAACCCAAATATCGTGTGAAATTTCCGGACCGGCAACGGAAGAGGAGAAATTTCCTCTGTTTTAATCGCAAAACACTACAAAATTTCTTCCCCCACTTGACAAAAAAACGAGCGTGGGGTATGATGAAGGGCGTGAGGTTTTTTATCTGTTTTCCCCCTTTATTTCCAACCTTTTAAGGAGACTTTATGAAGAAAAACTCCCACCTTTCCCGCTCTGCGTCTTGGGCGAAAATGCTCGGAGCGATGATGCTCTGGACGCTGGTGTTTATGGCGGGGTTCTGTGCGAAAAATACGGTGTATGGTGCCCCGAATACGGAAGAATATAAACCGTTGGCGTTTACAGTTCATACGCAGACGACGGGGCCAGTGACGGTGAAACTTGCGCCGATGGACGTCATCACGGAGCTGAACACATCACAAACACTCCCGGTCACAATTTCCAGTACGGCAGAGACGGCAATTAAAGCGAAATTGCTGTTTTATTCCTGTGATACGGTCACTCCACTGGCGGACGGAAAAGCAGTGAAAGAAGTATCGAAAACCGTCGAAATTCCCGCGAAAGGGAGCGTTGAGACGGAATTCAGCTTCCAACTTCAGGACGGAACGTATTCCGCACTGTATCCGCTTCACGTGAAGTGTTTCTTCCCCGGCGACGACCATGAAGTGGAAGTTCATGCCGTGCGCGTGATTGAGACGAAAATCGTTCAGGAAAAGAAATTGGACGCAAAAACGGTTGTGAAAATCGGTGGCGTGTCGCTGATTGGAAAGCGTTTTTCCGCGTCACGCGAGCTGGACGGAAAAATCATCGAGATGCCGGGATTTCAGTATAATGATGAAGAAAGCCGATGTGGATTCCATCAGCAGTATTATAATGCGGGAGGCGTGACGCGGCAGTGTTACAGCGCGCATCCGCCATACAGACCGCACGGGGGGAGTTTCTTCGCGGAATACGAGGTGGAATTGCCGAAAGAAGCGGGACTTTCCATGAATTATGGCGCGTGTGTGCGTCAAGTTTTCGCTCCAGAACCACCGACGGATGGCGTGACATTCCGTTTCTGGGCGAAAACGGTCGAAAATGGGTCGGTTTCTGAACCGGAATTACTCCATGAGATTCACACGGACAGTACCACGTGGGAAGACCATTCTTTCTCGCTCGAAAAGTACGCAGGGAAGAATATCCGTCTCGTAATTGAAATTCATCCCGGTCCGAAAAATAACACGACATGCGACGGGTGTTACTTAAGCGGTCTGACGATTAATACCGGACGCGGTGTGAAAATCACGGATAAAGCGGATAATAAAGCGGTCGCGGATGTGGAACAGAAAGCGATTTCGTGGAAGCTGGACGATGAATTCACCGCGACGATTCTGCCGGGAAAAGGTGGTCTTCTTGACGCGAAAATTACGATTGCGAGTACCAAAAATCCGGAAGCGACGGTGACTTTTGATGGAATTACTCTCGGTGTCGGTGGCGTGAGTCTGAATTCCCCCGGCGCGGTCTTCACAAAACTTCCGGAAACGAAAATGGTAGACGGAAAGTTGATTTTCACCTGCACGTTGCTCGCGGACGATGAAGAATTGCCGATTCAGATGAGAGTGTATCCAGAAAATGGGATTTTGGTTTTTGACGTGCCAAAAGAGAATCCGATTAAGATTCGGAATTTCTCGTTTAAGCCGACAGATAAGAAGGCGGAGCGCGTTTACTGGGGGCACGGTTTCGTCGCGGAAAATCCCGGTCAGTTCCAAGTCGGAATGGGTGGGCATGACCTCGCGGCAAGTTTCGTCGGTATGGATTATGAAGGTGGACTGTCGCTCGTCATGGGTGCGTCTGAGGCACCGGTACGTTTCCAGTGTAACGGCGAAAAACACGTTTACACGCTGGAAATGAACAGTTTCTTCAAGATTGGACTCGTTCCGTCGTGTAAAATGGCATTTAACGCAGCAGTCAAGTATCGAAAACAGAACACATGGATTCCGAAAACTGCGCCGGGCGTAAAACGGAAACGTGGACGACTGGTGTATGACGTCTGGGGCGGAGCATACGCGCAGAACGTGAAAGAGATGGAAAAGTCCCTCCTTTACGGCGTGACCGACTCGCTCTTCGTGAAACATGTCTGGCAGTGCTGGGGTTATGACGTCCGTCTGCCCGACATCTGGAACACGAATCCCGACGCAGAAAATCTCGTACTTTCGGGTCTCGGAAAGTATGAAGAACTCGTCGCGCTAGCAGAACTCTGTGCGAAACACGACATTCCGTTCGGCGTACATGATAACTATATCGACTTTTACCCGGACGCGGAAGGTTTCTCGTACGACTATATCGACTTTAATGCTGACGGAACGCCGCGAAAAGCGTGGATTAATCACGATGCGGGAGTTCAGAGCTATCAGTGGCGTCCGGACCTATTTAAACCGTTCCTAGAGCGGAATCTGGAGCTGAACCGGAAGTACCTGCCGACGATGGATGCGTATTTTGTGGACGTGTTCACTTCTGCGAGTATTTATGAATTTTATACGCGTGACGGGAAATTTGGTCCGATGACGATGACATCGGCTGGATGGAAAGATTGCTTCGAGACGATTGCCGCAGGACTCTCACACACGGTAAACGGCAAAAATGAACCGGCGATTACAATTAGCGAGGCGGGCGACGACGCGCTTCTCGGTTCCATTTCCGGCGCGGACTGCCAGTGGATGCTCATTGACCCGAATCGCGGAGCCTCATGGCGGCGTCATGTTCCGTGCGATAACTGGTCACGTGTTCCGTGGTTCGCTGCGGTAAATCACACGAATTTCTCGCGTCACGGTGTGGGATATTCCGACCGTTATAACGCGCTACGTGAGCGACTTCTGCACGACGTACTCAGTGATGATTATATCAGTGCCGAAATTCTCGGTGGCGTGGACCTGATGGTGGATGCTGGGACGATTTTTGCCGGCAGTGTCCGTAAAAATTACCTTGCGCAACACGTCAGACGTGCTCTGGCGGACGAGGAACTGGAAAGCGTCGTTTTCGTGGACGGCATTCTGCGACATCCGTGCGTCACGTGGAGTAACGGAATGAAAGTTTACGCGAATCGTGGCGACGGAATCTGGGACGTGAAAGGTTACGCTGTTCCGAAATACGGTTACGTTGTTTTCGACGCGAATGACCAGATGATTTCTGGAATTATCTGTAATCCGAAAAATAAGGCAGAAGTAGTGGAATGCTCAAAACGCCCGGACGGTACGTTCTACATGAACGGTCGCGGTCAGGGACGGACTTCCCTCCTGCAGATCTGTCCGACGATGAAGAGTGCGAAGGTTCTGGAAGACGGAAAGGCTTTCGAAGTGGTTACGAATTGGCGTTGTGACGAGCCGACGCCACGAGATTTCGGTATTTTTGCGCACGTTTTTGAGCCACGTCGTGGATACGGTTTCTCGCCGAAAGGCTGGTATGACGGATATCACTGCGATATTCCGACCTCGAAATGGGGCACGACTGACGAGCTGAAGAATATCGAAACAGGCGCAGGGCATATGTTCCGTATTCCTGAAGGGATGCGGAATGGTGTGTATCACGTCATGGTCGGTCTCTGGGACCGGGACGGCGACGGAAAACGTTACGGCCTGATGGGTGAGACGGCACAGGAAGGACGTTACTCTGTGGCAAAATTCGAAATTCGGGACGGTAAAATCGTCGGTGAAATCACGCCGGTGGAAGTGACGGTTCCGATGGCGGATTTCCGTCGTCTGCTCGCGAATGAAACGCCACTGAGCCTGAACGGTATCTCGACGCTCGGCGCGGTAAATGTGAAAAAGACTGCCGACGCGCTGGAAATTCTTCCGTTACCTCCGATGATGGAATTCGATGTAACGGTCACGCCGACCGCTGGAAAAAGCGTAAAGCGTATCGTGTGCGACGGAAAAGAAGTGAAATTCCATACTGAAAACGGCTCCGTGACCTTCCGCGTTGTGGTGGAAGACGCGAAAGTTTATCGTGTGGAATTTTAAATTTTATCTCCTTTTTTGGGGAGGGTAAGCCCTCCCCACTTCCTGCCTTCATCACTTACACAATTTTATTAACGGAATATTATCATGAAAACACAATCTGCCAACTCGGTATTTTCTGTTATTTCACGTCGTGATTTAATACGTTCTTCTACAATCTTACTTGCTACGACGCCTACGGTCAGTGTGCCGGCGTTTTTACCATGCGCTCGAGGTGAGAATGCTCCCTCGAATCGCATCCGTGTCGGCTGTGTCGGTCTGGGCGGAATGGGAACAGGTGACGCTTACGGACACAGGCATCACGGAGAACTCGTCGCGCTGTGTGACGTGGATAAAAACCGTCTCGGACGTGCTCAGGAAAAGTTTCAGGTCTCGTCAGAAAGTTGTTATGGTGATTACCGACGGATTCTAGACCGAAATGACATCGACTTGGTGAGTTGTTCCACTCCGGATCATTGGCATGTGAAAATCGTAATTGAGGCGTTAATGGCAGGAAAACATGTTTTCTGTCAGAAACCGTTAACGCTGACGGTAGCAGAAGGATTCCTGATTCGTCAGGCGTGTGAAAAGTATCAGAATGCGTTTCAAGTCGGAACGCAGCAACGCTCCCAGTTAAATCTTTTCGGACGAGCAGTGAATTTCTGTCGAAAAGGAATTTTAGGGAAAATCAAGAAAGTTATCGTGGGTCTTCCTGCCTCGCCTAATCCGAATCAGGATGTAACGCCGTTTCCGGTAGCGCCGATTCCGCAGGAGTTAGACTGGAATATGTGGCTTGGTCAGGCTCCATACACAGAATTTATCCAGCGTCGCTGTCACGGTACGTTCCGTTACTGGTTCGAGTACGCAAGTGGCGTAATTGCCGACTGGGGAGCGCACCATATCGATATTGTACTCTGGGCACTGGAAATGGACAAGAAAGGAACGGGCCCCATTTCGATTGACGGAACGGATTCGCGCTCGTTGTGTGGTTTCGACGCGCAGGGAAACCCCGACACGGATAAAATGTATAACACGCCGTGCGAATTCGATTTTAATTGCCGATTCGAGAGTGGAACGGAACTTCACATCACGACACGAGCGGATAATGGAATCATTTTTGAGGGTGAAAAAGGTCGTATTTTCGTAAATCGGGAACGGATTACTGGAAAGCCAATCGAGGAAGGTTGGGATAACGGAAAATACACGGAAGAGGATAAAATTGCCTTGTATAACGGGAATCCGCTGATGGACCATAAGGCGAATCTGTATTATTGTGTCCGGAATGGCGGACTGTGTGTTTCGGATCCGTTCAGTCATGTTCAGACGATGACGATTGCGCACCTGTGCGGCATCGCAGCACGCCTGAAACGAGTTGTGCGGTGGGACCCCGTTGCGGAAAAAGTGCTAGGAGATGAACTTGCGCAGTCGTTCTTGAGTCGGGAACAGCGGAAGGGATTCGAGATTGTACTGAAGTAGAAAGAAAAAAAGAAGAAAAAAAGAAGCGACGCAGTCGCGATCAGGAGTTTTTTGAAAGGAGGGGCTGGGAGGAAAACAATTTTGCAAAAATGTTTTCCTCCCACGGACGTGGAAGTGAGACGGGTAGCGTAGATTTCTCCGAGTTTACTCGGTGAAATCTTGCGTTGGTGTTTAGAGACTAGACCTACGCCTAAACACGAACCGTATCCGAAAAAGGTTATATACCTAAACATGAACGCAAGATTCCACCCTTTCGGGAGGAACTTGCTACCCGTAAAGAATTTGCGTTAGTGAGATAGGAAACATTTTTGCAAAAATGTTTCCCCCTCACACTCCCCCTTCAAAAAACTCTTAATTGCGTTCTACAAACGTTTGCTTTTCTTGCGTTTTTTGTTTTATTCTTATTCCGCAGCCGGAACCGGTCCGACGATTTCCAGATACGCATCGACCGCCAGTTGGCTTCCGCCTAGAATCTGAAGGAGATTCTTCTCAATCATCGGCATTTCACGCGCAAGGAAATACTTCAGAACCGTCTTTTTCCGGTCACTCAACGACGCTTGTTTCAGGAGATAATGACCGATAATCACGTCGCACGCCATTTCTACGAGACGACGCGCATTCAGGTCGGTATACGTGACCGATTTCGCCTTCACATATTCCGTTCCCTGCGCCACTTTCTCTTTTGCGCTGACCAGCTGGGCTTTCAGAGCTTCCAATTCCGCGTCTTCATAGACGATTTTCTCGAAATCTTCCACGTAATTCTGGAAAATACCGCTCGTGATACCCTTAATCGCCGCCACGACCTGTAACTGACTCGTTCCTTCATAAATATTGGTGATACGAGCGTCACGCGCATACCGCTCCGCCGCGTAATCCTTCATATAACCAGAACCACCGAGGACCTGAATGGCGTCATAAGCGACTTTATTGCACATTTCCGATGCGTAGAATTTCGACATCGGCGTCAACATCGCGTTCAGACGTTTCAGTGACTTCATCGTCCGTTTCAGTGCCTGAGACTTCTCTTTCGGCAAGTCCGCGACCGTTTCCGTCACGCGTTGCGCGTTGTGTTCATAATCGCATACCGCCGCGGTTTCATACGCCAACGCACGTGCCGCCTCAATCGAGACACGAGAATCCGTCAGCATTTCCGCAACCGGCGGGAGATTTTCAATTGGGCCACCGAACTGACACCGCGAGTTGGCGTAAACGCGCGCTAACCGGAACGCCGCTTCCGCAACGCCCAGCGACTGTGCCGCGATGCCGAGACGCGCACCGTTCATCAGTGCCATGACGTACGTAATCAGACCACGCTGACGGTCACCAATCAGTTTCGCCGGACAATTCGTGAAGACCAGCTCGCACGTCGGGGAACCGTGAATTCCCAGCTTGTGTTCCAAGTGACGGACTTTTACATGCTCATTCCGTTCCGAAATAAAGAGGCTCAGACCACGTCCGTCCTCGATTTCGTGTTCACTGCGTGCCAGCGTGAGGAGAATCTCGCCACAACCGTTGGTGATGAAACGTTTCACGCCGTTAAGAAGCCACTGTCCCGTCGCTTCATCATAATCCGCGCGAAGACGGACGGACTGGAGGTCGGAACCCGCGTCCGGCTCGGTGAGAACCATCGCACCGGTCACTTCCCCGGAACAGAAACGCGGTAACGTTTCGTCCTTGATTTCCTGATTCGCGAAAGCGTTAATCGTCTCGGCAATTCCCTGAAGCCCGAACATGTTCATGAAGGACACGTCACCACGCGAAACGAGTTCAGTCGCCATCGTGTAAATAAGCGTTGGGCAGTTCAGACCACCGTAACGACGCGGAAGTGTGAACCCCATCAGGTCCGCCGCGCCCATTTTATCGAGGTTTTCGCGCACGAGCGGGTGAAGCGTAACCGTTCCGTTATCGTTGAGCGTGTTACCTTCATCGTCGACCTGCTCCGCATTTTTCGCGAGCGTTTCCGACGAAATCTGTCCCACGATTTCCAAAACACGGCGATAATTATCCACGGCATCGTCCAGATCTTCCGGAACGTAATCCGCGTTGCCATTATCGGCATAATCTTCCTGAATTTCAGCCAGTTTCTTTACATCAATCGCCTTGAAGTAAAACTGAATATCTTCATTATCAAGATAAAAATTTCCCATGATTCTTCTACTTGGTAAAAGGTGTGCGGTTATAAAAAATCCTGTTCTTAATCCTCACGACGACGGTTGCGCAGTGCTTTCGTCAGCATCGGAACGACTTTATTCAGGTCACCGACGATTCCATAATGCGCGACCGAGAAAATCGGTGCCTGCGGGTCATTATTGATGGCAATGATTTTTGCCGACTCTTCCATACCAGCGCGATGCTGAACCGCTCCGCTGATACCGACCGCGATATAAAGTGCCGGACGCACGGTGGTTCCCGTCTGACCAATCTGATATTCTTTGCCGATGAAGCCACTGTCGACCGCCGCACGACTCGCTCCGACGACACCACCCAGCGCACCCGCCAACTCGCGAATCTGCTCAAAATTCTCTTTGCTACCGACTCCGCCACCACCCGCGACGATGATTCGTGCCGCTTTCAGGTTCACTTTTCGGTCTTCGACGTGGCGTTCAATTACTTTCACCAACTCGGCAAGAGCGTCCAGACCGTCCACTTTTTCCGCGATGATTTCGCCCGTCCGCGTTTCGTCGGCATCTTTCATGCTCATGACGCCTTCACGAACCGTCGCCATCTGGGGCCAACTGTCATAATTGACAATCGTTGCGATGATGTTTCCACCGAACGCCGGACGAATCTGGAGAAGCAGATTTTCGTGCGTCTCCTTCGTGCGATTATCGGTTACATCACTAATATCCAGATCCGTGCAGTCTGCCGTCAGACCGGAGCGCGTTTCACTCGCAATACGCGGCGCGAGGTCACGCCCTAACGGAGACGCGCCGAACAGCATAATCTGCGGCTCGTACTTCTCAATCATCTTGCAGACGACCTGCGCATACGGACTGCTCGTGAAATTCTTCAGGCACGGGTCATCCACGACGTAAACGCGATCGATACCGTACGCAATCAGCTGTTTCGGCAAGTCACCGACCTGATACCCCGGCAGAACCGCGCCAGCTTTCACGCCGAGCCGGTCCGCCAATTCACGAGCTTTACCACACAATTCCAGCGAAACGTCCGCAAGAACTCCGTCCTGCTGTTCCGCAAATACCCAGACTTCACCTTGTCGATTCGGTTTTCCCATGATTTTTCTTTTTCTATCTTAAATTTTGACTTGTTTTTTTATTTAACGCTTATCGCCACGTTCGAAAAATATCGTCCGAAAGTATAAAAACCTTACAGCGTACGGTCCGAAATCAGTTCCTGAATCAGACTCGCGATACCTTCTTCCGTTGGCGCGATTTCCGTGAAGCCTTCTTTCGTCAGAACGATGGATTCGACGCGGAATACTTTCGTCGGGGAACCAGCCAGACCACAACGATTCAAGTCGGCGTTAATGTCGTCCAGCGTCCACTGTTCGAGTAAAAGCCCTTTCGCTTTCAGTTCTTCCGCTTTTTCCGGCGTGACTTCCGCAGGAACCGCCGCGTGTTTATTACGCATGACCTTCTTTGCCGCGAACGGTCGGGGTTCATTCGCCGTCTCGATAACCGTGATTAAGGCCGGGAGCTGAACATCGACAATTTCGTAACCGTTGCCGATATTGCGACGAATCCGCGCGACTTTCGACGGCGTTTCCTGCACGTCCACGACACTTTCCAGATAGGTCACCTGTGGAATCGCCAATTTTTCGGCAATCTGAGGACCAGTCTGAGCTGTGTCGCCGTCAATCGCCTGACGCCCACAGAAAACGAAATCATAATCGCCAATCGTCTTGACTGCCTGAGACAAGATGTAACTCGTCGCCAACGTATCACTCGCCGCCGCACGACGGTCGGTCAGTAATACCGCCCTATCCGCACCGCGATAAAGACATGCACGCAACACGTCCGCCGCTTTCGGAGGTCCCATCGTCACGACGGTTACCGTACCGCCAAATCGGTCCCGAACTTCCAACGCCGTCTCCAACGCGTGCAAGTCTTCCGGGTTGAAAATTGTCGGAAGAGCGCTCCGGTTTACGGTCCCTTCCGGGGTCATTGCATCCGAAGTAATGTTAGCCGTATCCGGCACCTGTTTAACGCAAACAATCGAATTAAATCCCACGGAATTTCACTCCATTTCTGTCTTTTTTAAAAAAGTTATAATCCGTTCTCGCCTCAAAATTTCCTAAAAACACCCACGTGCGCAGAATTTTTCTCGAAACAAAACGGACATTTACACTTATCCAATTTATCGTTTTTATCATTTTAACATAAATTTCCGCTTTCGTCAAGACGTGTTGGAAAATTACGTATTTTCATTTTCTTCGGTAAAAAAACAATTTTACGTTAATTTTTTCTCGGCTTATCTCTATTTTAGGAATAATTAAAAAATTTTTTACCGGAAAGTTGACAAAACTTGAGAATCGAGTATAATTTAATGTATATTTACGCAGAATTAATATGAACCGATTTAAATTGCGTTATCTGGGAATTTAGAGTGCTGGATATATGTCAAGTATCTGAATTGCGAGAGATACAATGAAAATCCAATTCTCTGAAAAAAATGTATTAATGAGCGTATTTTATGGTTTCGGAAGCACTTCCAAGTTTTTTGAAAAAATCCTGCCTTTTAGAGGAGAAAAAGTATGGCTTTCAAGTACGCAATGTGTAATGAGCTTTTTGAGGGTTGGGCGTTGGAAAAACAGTTTGAGTTCGTCGCTCAGTGTGGTTATACGGGCATGGAACTCGCGCCGTTTACGATTACGCCGACAGATAAACCGGCGGATGTTCGAGACATTTCTGCTACGAAAAAAATGGAAATTCGGAAAATTGCTGAGAAAACCGGTGTGGAGATTCTTGGTCTTCATTGGTTGTTGGCGAAAACAGAAGGTTTTCATCTAACCTGCCCAGATGCGGACGTACGGAAAAAGACGGTCGAGTATGGAAAAGCACTGACTGAATTGTGTGCGGAACTTGGTGGGACGATTATGGTCTGGGGGTCGCCGAAACAGCGGAATATTGAACCGGGCGTGACGATGGACCAAGGATTTCGGTATGCGGCGGACGCGCTCGCGGAACTTGCTCCAGTACTGGAAAAGAATAACGTTACGATTGCGTTGGAACCGCTCGCGCCGTCGGAGACGAATTTTCTCACGAGCGCGCTGGAAACGGTGAAGCTGATTGAGATGGTGAAGTCACCGTTGGTGCAACTGCATCTGGACTGTAAGGCAATGTGGGGTGGTGAACTGAACGCGGATGGAACGCGGAGACCGATGGCAGAGGTGATTCAACAGTTCCAGCCATGGACACGACATTTTCACGCGAATGACCCGAATCTGCAGGGACCGGGATTCGGCGAGCTGGATTTTCACCCGATTTTTGATGCGCTGAAGGAGACGAAATACGACGGTTGGGTCAGTGTGGAAGTTTTCGACTACACGCCGGGTGTCGAAGCACTAACGCGGAAGAGTATTGAGTATATGAAGAAGGTGGAAGCAGAAATATAATAGAAAAAAAGAAAAAAGAGAAAAAAAGCAAGCGTTCGTAGAACGCGATTAAGAGTTTTTTGAAGGGGGAGTGTGAGGGGGAACCTATTTTGCAAAAATGGTTTCTCCCATGACCGTTACGACATGACGGGTAGCCGATTCCTCTCGACAGAGTGGAATCGGCGTTTGTGTTTCCCCTCAGCCTCACCTATTAGGGGAAGCTAAGATTATCTTCTTTGAATCATTTTCCACTCATACGACGCACTGATGGCGTCCTTTTTTCGGTCTGTCTGAATGAAAAACTTGCTGACTTCCTCGGCAGTAAACTCGTCGGACGGCGGATACATGAAAAGGAAGCCAACTTCCGGGTTAAATTCCGCGTTGCTTGCCTCCGTTGCGGCGATATACAGGTCAACCTCCTTTTTCAGGGAATCTTCCTTCAGGATTAACTGTTTTTTCTGTATCATATCCATGACCAGACCGAGGTTTTGCAGGGCAAATTCCGATTTCGGATTGACTTTCAGCTGTCGTTTCCACGTGGCGGTCGCCATTTGGTAATTTCTCGCCAACGCCGCCACCACAGCGAGGTTATTCAGCGTGATTTCCTCATTTTTCTCGGCATTTGCCGCATCGAGAAACAGCTCCTGTGCACTTCCGAGATTCCCGGTGGACTGATATAGTTTCAGCAGTCCCAACATCGTCAGTGCCTACCAATTTTTCGGGTTCTCATCGATTGCGTCCTTTAAATGTTTCTGCGCCAGCGATTCCATATTAACTTTCAGATACCCGACGGATTTCGCGACGTCTTCATCTACCGTACCGTCGGTATCCTGTGGCGCGACAGGAGCCTCACACGCTGGCGCGACTTCGTCATTTTGAGCGCTGAGACCTCTTTTCTGACTTTTCGGTTCATGTCCCGGAAGCGGCCAGGTGATGATTTGGGCTTCATGATTACAACTAACTTTCCAATTCCGTATTTGTTTTCCAGTTTCGACTTCCCACACAATAATATTTTCATTAGAAAACGAAACAAAATATTTTCCACAAGGCGAGAAAACCAAATTTTGAATATTTTTATTAGGCGCTTCATATTAACGAATCAATTTACCAGCAGGTATGGAATATAACGCGATTATATTCGTATTCAGTCCTCGAATAATCATGTATTTTCCATCTAGCGAGTTACTCGCATGGGAGATTTTTTCTTTATTAGTAAAAATGGTTTCCCATTCCTTAACCACTTTTCCAGATTCCAGATTCAAAAATATCATCTTGCCATTTTCGTCGCTCGCGTAACATGTTTTTCCATTAGGAAGAAAACCAACATCTCTTAAACCACCATCATATTTAAGAAAATAAGTAAATTTTCCTGTCGGAATATGAATTAACCCTACATACCCATCCGCTTTATGGTATGCTGCTATACGTCCAATAACCCAATTTCCATCATTGGAGAAAACAGAGTAACGATAGAAAAAATCATATTCCAGAACAGTGCTATCGTCGTTAATATTATTAAGATACGTTTTAGGATAGTTTGGATAAAATTGGCTTGATAAATAATTGGGGGCGTTGGGCTGAAGTAATACAGAGTAAATATGATTTCCTCTTTTGGTTTCACGTATAAGTTCCCAATTTTGGGTATCCCCAAAAAACAACTTGTCATGAAATCCACCTGCAATTAATCGACGATAGTCGGAAGAAATTACAAGACTTACGACATGATTTTCCTTGTTCTCAAAGCAGATTTCATCCGTTTTCGCATTCCAAACTTTTAATCCACCGCCACCGCTGGCGCAACCCACATAAAAATCCTGAGCGGTGGCGTGGGGAAGGAATAGGAAGAGGGTGAATAGGAAAGTGACAGCGTGTTTCATGGTTTTGGCTCCTTCGTGTGGGGTTAATATGTTGCACTTGCGGAGAGTAGCCCCGTAGGGGCTGAATGGAATAGCCGGGGGTTTTTACCCCTGGAAAGTGTCCACTCTAAAAAACCTCACAGCCCTGTAGGGGCTGAATTAATTCGACCGCTACACGGTCGGGTGTGGGACGGTGACGAAACGTCATCCATGGGTTTACATCCACGGCTATTACATTAAACGCCTACGGCGTTGGACACGGGACAAGAATGTCCCCTCCCCCGCGTTTCTATGCGGACGAGGACATCCACGTACCCAGTAGGAAACAGAAATGTTTCCCCCAATAATCTCCGAAAGTACACAAAAAAAGGGAGTACGTCATACGTATCCCACCTTGAAGGTCTTCGACTACCTTAAACCCCAGACACGTGACGAACTCCCGTAAAGGAGCCGAATGCACTCACGTTTTATTGGTGTTTCTGTCAATATTAAAACAAGCCAGCCCCGCAGTAACGGGGCGGTCTTGTCGCTTACAATATGAAATTTGTGGAAGTTTTCGTGCTGTAAAGCGAATTCAATGGGCGAATAGTGCCCTATATTACTTTCATTATATATCAGTGAATAGAAAATGCCAAGATGAGGGTAGTCTTTTTTCAGAATTTTTCGGAGATTTTTCCTTACCGGCAGATTCTACGAGCAGTTTAGTCTGAATAACGTTAAGATTTCACTACGTTTTGCTAAAGATATTACTGTCCGTCACCAATAACATTCGCGAGGGAGGAAACTTTTTTGAAAAATGATTTCCTCCCTCAGATTATCCGTCAAAAACTCTTAATCTCGTCTGTTAATCATGTCTATTTTCCCGACTAAACGGCGATGCAGCCCTCAAGCGCGCGATGATTTCCGGAAAAACTTCCAAAATTCGATCCATTTCTTCCCGCGTGTTATATCGGCTGAAGCTGAAACGCGTGGAACCATGAATCGCGGTAAACGGTACCTTCATCGCCCGCAAAACGTGGGATGGTTCCAATGAGCCGCTGGTACAGGCGGAGCCGCTCGATGCATAGATTCCATATTCGGAAAGCTCATATAAAATCGATTCCCCCTCAACGAAATGACACGAAACATTCGTTGTATTCGGCATTCGGTCCGCCTCCGTTCCGTTAATTTCCACGTCCGGGATTCGTGCGAGAAGTTCCGATTCGAAATATCGCTGAAGCTCCATCAGTTTCCCGTGGTCCTCAAAATAGGAACGAAATGCAATTTCCAGCGCGGTCGCCATTCCGACGATGTACGGGACATTTTCCGTTCCACCACGCCGTCCGCCTTCCTGATGACCGCCGATAAGGAACGGTCGCACACGCGTTCCTTTACGGATATACAGGAATCCTGCGCCTTTCGGTGCGTGAAACTTGTGTCCAGAACATGACAGGAAATCGACATACCGAAGGTCCATCGAGAGTGGCGATTTCGGTCCGTCTTTCGACAGGGAATACGGGATTTTCGAGACCGCCTGCGTCGCATCCGTGTGGAACAGAATTTCCGGGTCGGTTTCTTTCGTGATTCGTGCTAAATCCTGAATCGGAAACTTCACGCCCGTCTCGTTATTCGCGTGCATAATCGAGACCAGAAGCGTATTTCCCGGCTCTAGGGCACGGACGAAATCAGCTTTACTCACTCGTCCCTGACGGTCTACCGGCAAGTACGTCACACGGTAACCGCGACGTTCCATTTCACGGCAGACTTCCAAAACGGCCGGGTGCTCGACCATCGTCGTGATAATATGTTTTCGCGTCGGATTCGCAGCAGCTGAACCGAAAATGACGTGATTATTTCCCTCTGTCGCACCAGACGTGAAAAGGATTTCGTTTTCGGTATCCATGTTGAAGAAACCGGCAATTTTCTCGCGAGCCGACTTGATTTCACGTGCAACGTTTCCGGCAGACGGATACATGGAACTCGGATTAAAATATTCCGGTCCAAAAAATGGCTTCATCGCCTCAAAAACCTCCGGCGCCACACACGTCGTCGCGTTATTGTCAACATAAATGATGGAATTCTGCATAAGTTCCTCGATTTTTTAGTTTAGAAGCCTCCCCTTTTAGAGGAGGTACCCGAAGGGGGGAGGCTGGTGTCACACCTGAATCACTCGAATATCCGCCTGAACCTGCTCTCGAAGCGTCGTTTCTACGACCGCTTTTAACGTGACGTTCGAGCTGGAACAAGTCGCACACGCGCCGTGAAGCTCAAGGTAAACGAGATTTCCCTTAATATCCACGATCGAGCAGTCACCACCATCACGCAGAAGAAGCGGACGAATCGAATTCTCCACGACCGACTCGATTTTCTTCGCGAATTGATACGGTGAAAGCGTCGCACCGTCTGCACTCGGCGTCGAAGCAGTTACCGGAGCAGGGGAGACCGGCGTCGGTACAGCCTGACCAAAAATCGGAAGCCCACCATCCAGCGGAATCGGCGCGTTTTCTGCGTTTCCGACGCTTCCCGTATTAACCATATTTACTGGAGCATTCTGAACGCTCGGTCCTACCGGAACTGCAGCTGCCGGCGCCGCCGTACCCGCAAGAATACGTTCCTGCGCCCATACGTCGTCGAGAATATCCTGAATTCCACCCGGCGCGTGGAGGCAGTTCTGACACGCTCCGCCCGCCTTGAGCGCCGCCGTCACCTGTGCGAGTGTACGGAGGTTCAGCTCCTTAATTTTACGGCGTAGAAACGGTTCTGTAATGCTGAAACACTTACAGACGAGCCGACCTTCCTCTTCTTCCTCCATCTGTTCCTGGAGACGAATTCCGAGTTCCGCCAGATCCACGCCACGTTTTTTCGCCCAGTCACAGACCGCCGCTTCCAACGCTTCCGCGCCCATCACGGAGCAGTGAATCTTCTGGTCCGGCAACCCTTCCAGAAAGTCCACGATGTCCTGATTCGTAATCTTCAGTGCCTCAATCGGCGTGCATTTCCGTGCTTCCAGAATGACGCATAACGCTTCTGATGCCGCAATCGCCGAAGTACAACCGAAAGTCAGATAACGCGCTTCCGTGATAATATCCTTCGTCGGATCTTCATTTTTCTCGACGCGAAACGTAAAACGGAGCGAGTCGCCACACGCAATCGACCCATGCTCGCCGAGTCCATCAGGATTCTCAACTTCGCCCAGGTGCGTCCCCGGTTTTCCGTGAACTGCATCTATAAACAACTGTTTCGTTTTATCACTATATTCCCACGCCATTGCGACTACCTTTCCCTTATAAAAAAGAGTATAGAAATGTATTCTACGGAATTATACCAAAAATGGACAGAAAAACAAGACACCCACCCCCGAAAACGAGCGATATTTTAAGAGAAAAGAGCAGGAAAATTAGAAAAAGGGTAAAAATTTCCGATTCCATAAAATTTTCCAGAACAGACCATCTGTGAATGTGACACGGATAATATTCAGGAAAATCCATGATTTCATTCACATTAATAACGTCATCATGAGCGTATTTCGTCGTCTCTTTCGGCAAGTAATTTTATACCCGACGCACTATAAAATTTCACTTTACCGTCATTTCGCGTTGCAGAAATGACTACCCAAAGGACCGCCCCTTTCCTATTTTCAAGTGGAATCAGTATATAAAATATTCCATTCACTTACTCTTTAGGTAGTCGATATTCGTAAACCAAATATATGGAACGCTTACGATTCTCTGATCATCTAAAAAATTTCCTGTTCCATTTTCATCATTCACATAAACCCATATTTCCTCCCAAAAATTGCAATCTTGCCAGATTAAATCCTCATTGATTAAATGCTGAACTTCTGGATAGTCGAGTGCTTTTTGGTCCCCGAGAATTAAGAATTTCTTATCGAACTCCATTAACTGCGCGAGATACTCCCTAAAAAGCGAAAATGGCGGATGAGTAATCACAACGTCCGCTTCCCGGAGCAGTTCAATACACTCTTCAGACCGAAAATCACCGTCTCCCTTCAGTTCCGTCAGAGCACCTTTTCGATTCCGAAGCACGATCTCGATATCCGCAAAATCGATCTCGCCGTCACCATATTTATCTTCCATCTCTGTGATTTCGATTTTATATGGACGTGACTGACGCAGATTCCCTTCTACTGGCAACAGGTTTAATTGCTTACCCGCCACTGGTGAATTGACATAAGATGTCGTGATGAGTTTTTTCAGCTTTAGATAATTAAAAGCTAACGCAAAATATCGAAAAAAGTTACTCTCGTACGGATCGTCGCAATTACACAAGACGACCTTTCCAGCCAAATAATCGATATGATCTTGTATCGCTCCTCCAATATCTCCTAATTGAGTATACAATTCATCCATATTAATGTTATCTGTCATAATTTCGTTGTGGGAAAGAGGAAAAAAAATTAAAAATTCCAAGAAAAAAAACACGGGGGCACCGACCCTATTCACACTGCGACATGCAACCCTACCACAGGCCTGTAAAAACAGTAGAATAGGACCGATACTCCCCGTGTAATTATATATGTAAGTACATACATACACACAGAGAGTACCGTCCTCATTTTCGTCGCCCTTACATGAGCCTTTCGGCTGGTGGTAGTTTGCATGTCAGCAACGAAGAGTCCGAACTTAACGTTCATCAAATTATAGGAAAATGTGATTTTCCCGGAATATGTCGAGAACTCGACACGTTTGTTATTATAATTCTTGCGTGATGTTTTGTCAAGTGGTTTTAGGAAAAAATTGGGAATAATTGTCAGTAACGGAATTCCCAATTCCTCCGTATCGTTTTTCTTAGCCATTATTTCGGAGTGGGAAAAAGGGGAAAAAATCAAAATTCCAAGAAAAAAACATGGAGGTACCGACCCTATTCACGTTGCTGCTGAACCCTTTCCACGGGGCTGTAAAACAACAGAACAGGACCGATACTCCCCATGTATAACATACACATAGAGAGTACCGTCCCATATTCTCACTACCTTTACATACGCCTTGCGGCTGGGTGGAAATTTTCAGCAGGTAATGAAAAATATGAACGTAAACGTTCATCGAACTATAGTCGGGAAAAGTTCGTTTCCCAGAATGCGCCGAGAACTCGACACACCGGTTATTATAACTCTTACCCAACGTTTTGTCAAGTAGCCTTGTGGAAGTTTTGGATAAATTTTACTCTTTGGGAGACACCACTCCGAAAGACGTTTTTAGAAGAATTCCACCGCAAGAATCATGGGAAGAGAATAAAAATCTACGAGACGTTTCACTTGCCGAGCGCCCTCGGTTTGAACTATTAAGTATTTCTTAATAGTTGCCTCCGGCGGAAGCTCGCCATCTTCATAAATCGCGGTAATATGCTGGTTTATATTCGGAATCGTGACGTTATATAACTCCGCCATCTGCTTCTGACTCAACCAGACCGTATCGCCATCAAGACGTACTCTTATTGGCGCGTCCAATCCACTCCCCTGATAAACCAAAAACTGCCCCGTCGGTTATTCTTCATGTTCCGATGCCATAACATCCTCACTTAAGTTCAATTTTGACAACTTCTCCATATATCTATTTTATCGTCCCATAGGCGACGGAGCCTTAAGGAACCGCTGAATAAGTCGCGTTTATAAAACAAAAAATTTCTTGTAACGGAATGGCGTGAGTTTTAGGCTAAACGCATTACGCAAGATTCCACCCTATCGGGAGGAACTTGCGACCCGTCATGTCGTAACGGTCGTGGGGAGACAACATTTTGAATGTTGTTTTCTCCCCAGACCCCTCTTTCAAAAACTTCTTGATCAGGTATTTATTCAGTATTTCCACAAAAAAACGCCCCGAAAAAACAGGGCGTTTCGTGTCTCAGACTGCCAAGACGTAATGAAAATTAACGCTTGGAGAACTGCGTCGCACGACGAGCTTTGCGGAGACCCGGCTTCTTACGCTCAACCATACGGCTGTCGCGGGTAAGAAGGTTGGCGTCTTTCAGCACTTCGTACAGACCAGCGTCGTACATGCGCAACGCACGGGCAATACCGAGCTTGCAAGCACCGGACTGACCGGTGATTCCACCACCATTGACGCGGATGATCACGTCAACTTCATCTTTTTTGCCCGTCTCGGTCAGCGGAGCCAAAACGGCATTGCGCTGCTGAACGTTGCAGAAATAGTTTTCCAGACTGCGACCGTTGATCGACATGAGACCCTTGCCGGGACGAATGCGCACGCGGGCGATTGCAGTTTTACGACGACCGGTACCGAGCGAATCGTTGTTACCTTTTCCTTCAATAATGACTTTATCTGCCATGGTTTACACCCCTGATATGTTATCTGTTAAGCTCAAATTCACAAAAAAACACAATTATTTGCCCATTTCAACAGCCACAGGATTCTGAGCCTGGTGGGGATGCTGATCTCCGGCGTAAACCTTCAGCTTGGCAAGCATTTTGGTTGCAAGTTTGTTTTTCGGAAGCATACGACGCACCGCTTCGCTCAGAATCGCCGTCGGATTCTTCGCCATACGGGTAGCCGCATTTTCGCTACGCAGACGGGTGTAACCAGTCGTCCAGGTGTACTCTTTCTGTTCCCATTTTTTGCCGGTGAACTTCACTTTGTCGGCATTAATGACAACAACATAACGACCAGTGTCAACATGGGGCGTGTAAGTCGGACGATCTTTGCCCATCAACGCCATCGCAATGTCAACGGCGAGGCGACCAACGACTTTATCCGTCGCGTCGACCAGAATCCATTCCTGCTCAACCTGTCCCGGTTTCGCCACGAACGTTTTCATGGACTTGTTCACAACTTTCACACTATCCGTTTTTTCCATAATGAACCACTCTAATCTAGAATAAGACCAAATTCATCAGTTTCAAGGTCACGAACGCTTCCCAACAGGGAGTTTGTGTCCTCTTGCGAGGTTTTACGACGCGATCGGCCTTGCCGCGCTACATTTCGTGACTCGCGAACGCCCCGAAATGTACAACTCTTTATCTTTTATGGAGAGCAAGAAAACTACACTCCAATAAAGACATATATTTTACCACATTTCCGTTTTTTTGGAAGGGGGGATACCATACGCTTCTTCAATTTCTTGCCATTTTTTTCAAAAAAAATCACCGTCGACCTTTCTCATACCCCCAAAAAATGTCCGTTATTTCTATTTCTGCTCGACACCGGTACTCTTGGAAATCAGGCAACGCGGCTTGAACGTTTCCATACTATTTCCCGCACGTACCTCTGCTTCGGTGAAGGGGCTGAAGTGAATCTCCCTTTCACGACGACGGTGACAGTCGTAGGTCACGTAAATCGTCCCGTCCTCCGCCTGACAACCATCTGAATAGGAGACAATTCACGAGTCAATCATCAAACCGAACAAAAAGTCTTTACGTGTCATTGTGTTCACTTTTCATTCGCCTTGTTCTTTTTCTAAAGCCTTCCGAACCGCGTCGCCGAATGCATCCGCTAGGGCACGCATACCGAGGTCGTTCGGATGGCAACCATCCACAGTGCCTTCGAGGTCGCCCGGATACATCTTGTCTTTCGGCAGATAAAAGAGGTTCTTCCAGCCCTCAGCAATCAGTTTCTCGTAGAGGGCGCGGGTGTAGCGGTCCAGATCGGTCGGACCATTGCAGAATACGTCGCAACGTTCCGCCATCACAATCGGCACGTCCGGTCGCTTCGCACGCAGGTTGCGGATGAATGGCTCGTAGTTCTCATCCACATTGCGTCCTTTGCGGTTGTTAGACGTCGTCATGCCCATGTTCCAGAGGCAGTCGAGAACGTAACAACTTGCGTCGATATTCGCGAGATGGTCGCTCATTTCAAACTCCATCACGCCCGAACCCGAGAACCCAAGCCCCACGACGGGCACGTCGAGGTCGCGTCCGACCATGTTCACAAAGCCAAGCCCCGGACGCGAGGCACACCCGCCGTGCGTGATTGAGGTACCGTAGAAGACAACAGGCTTTTCAATGCCACTCGTGTGCGTGCAAGGCTGGATTGTCGCCGTCGTGTCGATGCCAAGCTCGAATGAACGGATACCGTTGTAGAGCGGCAGATTGATGATGCACGGCGTGCCCGGCGTCCAGGAAATCTCGCACGAACCGCCCTTCTCGTAGTCGCTGACCATCCCCGTTTTCACGTAGAACCAGCGACGCTGTGTGGCATCCCAGCGATAGATGTCGATGCCCGAAACGCCCGTCGCCGGCATGTGCCCCATGGCGAGCATACTATGATACGGCTTCCATTTGACGATGAGCTTCTTCGAGTCCGTGACGAACCGGAAAAGCATCCCCGAGGTATGACTCTTCATGCCACGCACGCCTTCGTTGACGCTCGTCGTTACGCCCGAGGGCAGACGGTCGTAGTAGTGGCTCGTGTCGTTGAACGCGCGCCCCTCGATCGGCAGATACTTGCCGTCAATCCACTTGACGCCGTCCGTCACGACAGCGTGCTCCACCGCCATGTTTGGATCCCACTTGGCGATTTCATTCGCCCGCACGCCAACAACCGCAAGTGTTGCCACCGCCATCATCATAAACATTATTTTCTTCATCTTCTTCTCCTCAATTGAGTTTACACTGACATTATATCAAAAAACGACGCGCACGAACGAATATATCGCCGGAAGAACCGTCCATTTTTGAACGGAGCTTTGCGGTTCCAGCCGTTTGACTGGTTGACAAATTCCTTTACTTTCCACGAACAGCTTTTTCGAACTCTCCGCGCAAGTAATCCGTCGGCGACTTCTTGTTTTCGACTGCCCGTTCCGAAAGATTCATGTAGTCCCCGCCCTTCACTGTAGCCTTGAAATCACCTCGGACCTCCACATAAATGTCGTTCACGATTGCCCGTTCTGCTAGGTCGAGTTCCTCTTGTGTGAAGCCGAAACCATCCTTGAGAAGCATCAGCGCCATCATACGGTTACCGTGGAAGTTCACGTGCACGCCGTCCGCCGTCATGAAATTCGACTTCGAGCCGGTTTTCGCCCGGAAGTCCGCCACACACTTCTGCATCTCGGTGTTGAGGTCGATGAACGGGCACCCCTTCTCCTTCGCCAGTTCGCGCAAGAACTCATTATAGGGAACGAGCGTCTGGTTTTTCTTGTCCGTCGCCTCCTCGCTAATCATCGTTGCTGCCATGATGATGACCTTAATACCCACAGCCTGCGCACGATCGACGATTTCCGTCATATTCTTCTTGTAGTCCGGCAGGAGTACACCATTGCTCGGATTGTAAAACTGGTGCCAAACGTCATTTACACCGCAACTGAGCGTCATCCACGTCGGTTTCTTAGAAAGAACATCCTTCTCCAGACGGGCGAGCATGTCCGGGGACTTGTGACCACCAATTCCGGCAGGATAAAGCTGCACGTCAAGTTTATTCCACTTGAACGCCACCTCGCACATTCGAATGTAACCATCGGAATGATTCCAGCCGTTCCGCGTAATCGAATCGCCGAGAAACACAATCGACTCACCACTTTGGATTGTCGCCGCCGACGCTGTTAGGCTTGCAAGCCCTAGTGTCACCGCACATACCAAACTCGATAAAATTATCCGATTCAGCTTCATTTTTATTTTTCCTTTCAAACTTTGTAAGGGATTTTCAAAAAGCTAAAAATAGGGGGGGAAATTTTTCCTACATTCATTATAATACTTTTTCAATTATTTGCCTCCCCTCTCAAGCGTAAATTTCAAAAATTTTTACATTTTCCATCACAATATTTTACCCAATCTAACATATATACTACAAAAAAATGCGGCAAGATACCTTACCGCATTTCATCTCTCACGCCGAATGATGATTCATGAAGAACTTCTTAAAATTCTTCCTCTTCGGCATCTTCTTCATCGCCAGCTTCTTCATCATCACCGAAATCTTCCTCACCAGTATCGTCGTCATCGTCACCAGCGAAGTCATCATCGTCATCGCCAGCGAAATCGTCACCACTATTATCATCGTCACCGAATTCGCTGTCGTCATCATCGCCGCTGTCATCATCGCCGAATCCGAAATCGCTATCGTCATCATCACCACTATTGTCGTCATCGTCGTCGCCAAAACCGAATCCGCTGTCATCGTCATCGTCGTCGCCTTCGCCCCAGCCACCGTCTTCGTCGTCGCCCATACGGTCCGCATGCTTTTTCTTCGTCGATTTCGCTTCTTTCCGCTCTGCACGACGCTCTTCATCAATCGTGTTCGTCCGCGCCTTAATCCATTCAGCCGAGTAGTCCAACGGCGTTCCGAGCGCAACCTCACGTATACACTGAATCACACCCGTCTCCGTCGCGAAATAGATACGGTCATTCTGAATGTTCGTAAATACGAAACGATAATCCATCATCGGCAACGATGCAATTCGCTGGCCCGAAACACGGTCAAGAATCACCAACATTCTCCCCTTATCGAGCGCGTAAACACGGTGTTTCGAGCACGCAATGAACTTTCGAATATCCGGCGACCACCATTTCGCTTCCGCCGTTTTTCCGTCACCACCCTTTTCCGCGTCAATGCAGTACATGCCCGAAAGAGCCGTCACAACGAACACCTCACCGTCTACGTAGACCGGCGTTTCTTTAATGCACTCACCCGTCGGGAATCGCCAGAGCATCGTCCCCGACATTTCACGCAGAGCATACACAAAACCTTCTTCCGTTCCCGCGTAGATAATCCCCGTATTATTCGGCTGTGTCGTATCATACGGTTTATAGGACAGCGAGCTGGTTACTTCTCCCATCACCGGGATATTATAACGTTCCTCCGCAAAACCGATATCACGTTTATCCACTTCACATACCGTAACAAGTTTACTTCCCGTCGGCCACGCAACATACTCAAACGCGTCATTACACCGTGTCGTAATCGGCGAGACTTTCAGGTCACCAATCGACCGGATACTCAACGGTTCCTTATAACTCTTCACCAGTCGCAGTGAGTTAATAAACTCCAACTTACGTGCCTGCCGTTCCTTATCAGAAAGCATACTTTCCGACACGCCGAACTCGCGGAACGGGTCTTCCATCGGCTGAAGGTCATAAATATAAATCAGTCCGTTAATCGCCGGCACATACGCACGCGTTTCCCCCAGCGTCAGATCATTCGTCGGAATCGCCGGCACGTCCGCATCAAGCAAAATACGCCCATTTTCACGGTTCAACACATAGAGCGTCGAACCAGCTGTAAACGCGACATAATACTGACTCGCAGCCAGCCCCTGAACCAGACGACCTTTCGTCTTCACATACGTAATCCACTTCGTCTTCCCCGTCTCAGCCTCAAACCCCTGAGCGGTACCTTGGTCCGTCACCGTGAAAACCGCGTCCCGATCGAAAACAATTCCGTTAAGATGTTCCGCAACCTTACAGTAAGGGTTAAAATCCGTGCTGGCAATCCACTGCCGCTGTAATCCGCGACTGTTAGCGACTTCCTGCGGAATAATAAATCCCTTCCACACCCCCTGCGCATACAGAGAAGAACTGCTATTCCCCCCTACACACACGGCAACATACCCAATAAGGCAACATAAAACCACGGTTTTCAGGAAACGATTTATAAATGAACGCTTCATTTTAGCCTCAAGTGACGATTGAATTTCTGGTCTTCCGGTAAGTCCGTCTACAATTACATATATCTACTTATCGGAAACCAGTATTCACTATTTCAATTTTTCCCCAAATTACCAAACATTCCGATTAGCGCAACTTTTCCAGCACTTTAGCCTCACATAAAATCAGAGACTATAGCTCAATTCGGATTCAGAATCCACTCCACAACGGTTTTTCGGTCCCAGTTTCCCATCTCGCCGTTATTTTCCAGCTTCTTATCATGAACCGCCTGCGCAATTTCTCGAATCCGTTCTTCCGCACTCTCCAAAACCTCACTAGGCCAGTCCGACGTCACAAATTTCGTCTCCAACGCCTTTTTCGGTAATAAAATATATCCGACACTTAAATGCGACGTATCAATCGTTCTCACCGACGGTCCTGCCTGCGCCACCGTGTCCGGTACCATCTCATTGAGACGCTCCGACCGTAACACATGCATATATAATGGCAACTGCAGGTCTTTCCACATCTCCGCCGTTACTTCCTCCGGAATATTCTTCCGCCCAAAATGCTTCTCTGTCGGTGATTTCGAGGCAGTCTTATAATCCCATATCTGCCACTCACGCGTCCCATTTTCCCACGTTCGGCAGTCAATCCGGTCTAACTGTCCCCGAATCAGCATCGGTAACGGTTCTTTCTCACCAAAATACAGAATCTCTCCGCGTCCACCATCTTCCCGCAAAAATGCGTTAATTTTCCGCTCAACCGCCCAAATCTGCCACCCTTCCCGATACTGTTCCGCCTGCTTCTCCGCAAAGGCGAGTAATCGTTCCTGAAGTTGCGCACACTGGAGTTCCACAACCGGCAGAGTATCCTTTCCGAAACACTCCGCAACCACAATTTTCAGTAATGCCGAAAGCCGTACCTGAATCCGTTCCACTTCTTCCGTGAAACGCTCTTCATTCTTCAACGCTGACGCTCTCGCCATGGGGTCCACCGCCAGAGTGATTTCTTCTTCTCCAAAACGCTGAACGACTCGGTGTAACAGGCTTCCGAAACTTGCTGCGTCCAGCTCACGCGCGGAATCCGAGACCATCTCCAGACGTAGATAACGCCGTAAATAGAATAGATATGGATTCTCGATAAATACCGAAAAATCCGTCACCGACATTTCCTGAATCGGCGGCAACGATAGAGGAATCCCTGGTGTCTCGAAAAGCCGAAAACCTTTTTTTACCTTCTTTTCTGCATTCTCACCATACTTGGTATGCTCAGCAA
>JAUNAI010000239.1 GCA_030527705.1 Planctomycetia bacterium
CCTGCTTGGCCAATTCTCCCGTTTCAAACCAGAGCAACTCTTTCCCAATTTTCTTCTCAACGCGAATTTTTTTTGATTCGACTTCCTGCATATCTTTCTCAAGCACTTTCTTTTTCTTTCATTTTTCGTTAATCAACGACATAATGACATCAAAACATCAATTGTTCAAACAACTTCTCAATTTCTTACACATCAAGAAATCAGAAAACAGGACACGGGCCAGAGGCCCTTCCCGGCACCTACCCCGAATCCTGATCTGTCCATACTTAATGCATAACTCTCAAAATCCATAACATTACAATCAAAAATACACAGTGCATTTTCAACTATAAACCGAGTGGAATTTGCGTAGCAATACACGCACCAACTCTTATTTACGGATATTCAGTTTCTGGATAACGTCCAGGTAACGCTGCGCGTCAACACCTTTAAGGTAGTCCAGTAGGCCACGACGCTGGCTGACGAGGCGCAGAAGTCCGCGACGGCAGGAGTAATCCTTATTATGGGACTGCATATGTTCCGTCAGCGAGTTAATACGGCCCGTGAGGAGCGCAATCTGGACTTCCGAGCTACCGGTATCATTGGCGCTACGTTTGAAATTCTGAATCGTTTCCTGTTTGGTTTCTTTCGTGATAGACATTTGTTTCGCTATTCCTTTTCACGCTTAGGGCATCATGCCCAGTGAAATAAATAAATTACTACATTCTTATGTTGTAACCAAATACAAAAATGTAGACATAGTATAACACAACCTGAAAATATTGGAAGGGGGGGACTAATTTCTTTTTACAAAATATTCCCATTTTTCTCAAAATTCCTCCAAAAATTCCATTAAAATACCCACACTGTCGTTTTTTTCGTCAAAACCATCCTATTTACACCTAAAAAATATCCACAAAATCCATACGATCCCCCCAGACCATTCATTTTCAGTAAAAATTTGATAAATTTTGTAGTTTTTCCAAAATTTCTTTCTATCTACCCCTTTTATAAACCCAAATTTAACTTATAATGAATATATATTCCACCTACTTTCACTTTAGAGGTAAAATCATGTTAAAAAATAACACATTCCGTTGCATTCTCACACTTTCCCTCGGCCTTATCCTCATTGGCACCTTTCTGCCGGGTTGCAAAAAGTCGGAACCTGAACCTATGTCTCGATTAGAATATCTCGAAAAAGACATTCAGGAAACGCAGGCGTTTATTGATTCAGAAGAAGCTAAATACAAAGAAAATCGTGGAAAGCTCAGTGCCTCTGGTGACAAGGCGGGAGTTAAATTACTGGACATGCAAAACAAAGAGCGCCTTGTAAACGAGCGTCGGATTCTGAAAATGAAGCAGAATGAACTTGAAAAACTCCGTAAGGCGGAAGCTAAAGCGAATAAATAGAGTTTTTCAACAACAGATAAAAGGGGAAAGAGAAATTTTTTGGGATAATTCCCTTAAAATACTCTTTCCCCCCTTGACAAGACTGAAAAACCTGTTAAAATACATCATAATTGCGAGAGTAATTCAGTGGCAGAATGCTAGCTTCCCAAGCTGGACGTCGCGGGTTCGAATCCCGTCCCTCGCTTTTTTTTATTTCTTGAACTATTTTAGTTACATATTAGTCACGGTAGCCGTTTAGCATGATGTTTCCGTTTTTTTGTTGTTAATTAATCTCTTTTAAGTTGTTCATTATTTTTTGTTAGAATATAATATAGAAACGTTTATGTCATTTTCTTGAACTATTTCCTTTTATAATTTTATCCTATTACCAATTAAAATTCATTACTAAAATTGGAGGTCAACATGAAATGGAAGTACGATGAAAATTTAGGTTTTGTGTGCTACGATGTGGGCAAAATTGAAGAAATAGTACGAGACCGTTCTGGTCGTGGTTACACTGTTTTTGATTCGATTCGAGTAGCTGGTGGTTATCATATCTGTATTGACACAAAACCTGTAATTGTTGCGACAATGGGGTGGTGTGACTTATGGTATTATAAGAAAGGTAATCACGGAGAGTATTTAGAAGAAAATGGGTATCCGATTCCGGTTGACATTCCTGACATAGAAAATCGATACCATTTTCCTTATAAGTGTACCGACCCGCGTATTTTGTATTATCATGCAAAAGCATGTTATCTTTGTTGTTTTCCGCTACATTATAAAAAATCCCCCAAAAAGCGAGAGGCGGATATGAAGGCGTTATTTGCGAGTCGACCAACTAAGAAGGAGGCAATTAAGGGACTGAAGGAAATGAATTTTTCAACTATTCCATCTCAAGAGAAAGAATATCTTGGAGCTCATGCGGATGCGTGGTATAATGATTTTGAAGCTAGGTGCTTTTTTTATTTGGGGGATTATGACAGAGTTCTGGAATGTATCGAAGCGAGTGAACGGTATATGGAAAAGGCACTAATGGATTATCCGGAATATCAAGGACAACCTAGTGTTTTTAGGAAGATTGAACCGTTTCTTTATCGTATGCGAAAGCAACAAGCAGAGATGGTAAAGAAAATTCAATCAAAAAAATGTCGCGCAAAACAAAACGAAATTTATTAAATCATTAACTAGGAGGTAACTATGTGGCTATTTTGTAAAAGTGGTTTTTTCTCGGCGGTTCAGCATTTTGAGAATTCGGAATTGATTCACGTTCGGGCGAGGTTTCAAGGCGATTTAGAACGATTGTGTACAGCGCACGGAATCACGCCCGCCATCATGCACACACCGAACAATGATTATGCGTACCGGATGGATTTTCCACGGAAAACGTGGTCAGAAATCGTCGGAAAAGAAGCCGAAAATATCGACTACAGCAACTTCAAGGACGCAGTCCACGACGGAACCGTCCGCGATTACGCCTACATGAACATCTGGAGCGCCATGCGACGCGCACAGGATTAAATCACGTATTATACGATTTCCCTATTTTGCCGAGATTAGATGTTTCTCAATCATGGCAAAAATCTGCCGTCCTAATTCGATTTTTGAGCCATGAAGCTGGGCGATGATGTCTCCCGGCTTCAGGAAAATTTCCACTTCATTTTCCGTTGAATCGATAGCCGTCGGACCGTTTAGAATGAGTAAATCACAGTTTTTTGCGACCATTTTTCTCAATGCACGCAGTCTTACGTCATCCGTTTCAAGTGCAAATCCAACAACCCACTGCGTCACAGTTTTCGTAGCTCCGAGCGTCGCAATAACGTCTGGTGTTTCGACGAAACTGAGCGTCAACTTGTCACCAGTCTTGGATATTTTCTGTTTTGCAACCGTGCTTGGCTTATAATCACACGGAGCAGCCACGCCGATAACACCGTCATACTCAGGAAAAAGTTTTTGCGCAACTTCCAGCATCTCATCCGTCGTCACGACCGACACCACTCGAGCACCATCTGGATACGAAATCTCAACAGGTCCAGAAATAATCGTGACTTCATGCCCTGCCGCAAGTGCTGCAGAAGCAAGAGCCGCGCCCATACGCCCACTTGACGCGTTGGAAATGAAACGAACTGGGTCAATATACTGGCGTGTCGGACCAGATGTGAGAAGGATTTTAGCCATGATAACAACTATAATATTATAAATGGGGATTTTTAGACTAAACTCACTACGCAAGATTTTTCCCTACAGAAGAACTTTGCTACCCGTAAAGAATTTATGTCTGTGAGGGAGGAATGTTTCTACAAATTGATTCCCCCTCAAACTCCCCCTTCAAAAAACATTCAATCGTAATTACGTCACTTACTCTGTGTATTTTCCGTCAGAATTTCCTGAATCCGTTCAAAAATCTTTTCAGGCTCCGACATTCGTCCGATTCCGTTTACACCACAGGCTAGATGACCACTTTCAGGACCCACAAAATGTACACCATCTTCTTGAAGTTGACAATAATTTCGCTGAACAGCAGGTTTCGCCCACATTTCACAGTTCATTGCCGGTGCTAAAAGAACAGGTCCATGATACGCTAAATAAAGCGTTGAAAGAAGATCATCCGCCAGTCCACAAGATGCTTTCGCAAGAAAATTTGCCGTCGCAGGTGCAATACAGAATAAATCTGCACGCCTAGCCGGTTCAATATGTGGAATCGCACTTTCCGTTGCAGAAAATATCCGTGTCAAAACCGGTCGCCCCGTTAGTGCTTGAAAAGTCCTCGGACCAACCAGATTCGTCGCGTTTTCCGTCATAATTACAGAAACGCCATAACCAGATTTTACAAGACGGCTGACCAAATCGCACGTTTTATACGCCGCAATTCCAGCCGTCACGCCAATCAGAATTTCTTTCCGGAATTCACTCACGATTAACCTCAATTAACTCCGATTCACCCAGAATCACACCGAGTCAAAATCGAAGCTGTCACGGAGATCATCATCTTCGACCGTACGCAATTCATCTTTCATGCTCAGGAAAATTTTGTCCTGCATGATTTCCTGAACCGCTATTTCTAGGTTACTCGCACCTGGCATGTGCACCAAAGGTTTCGCACCTTTATTAAGCGTAACCAGACGTTTCTGAATCAGCGTCGTCAGTTTAAAAGCGCCGCCAACTTTTTCGTTGATTGTGCGATCGCGTAATTCATCAATCATTTTTTTTCTCCTGCCTGATTTTCCTGATAGATTATGTGACAAAATTCGTCTACAGCTCTGTTTAAGTCCTGATTCACGACCCGATACTTATAAAAAGTGGACCGTTCAATCTCGTATTTCGCGCGGGAAAGCCGATTCCGAATCGCATCTTCTGCTTCCGTTCCGCGACTGCGCAGACGTTCTTCCAAAATTTCCAACGACGGTGGCGCAATAAAAACAGTTATCGCATCCGGATATGTTTTCACAACATCATAAGCGCCATCTACGTCAATTTCCAGCATCACCCAGCGTCCCGCCTGAAGATGGTGTTCCACCTCACTCCGGAGTGTTCCGTACCAGACGTTTTTACCAAAAACTTCTTTATACTCGAGAAAACCGTCGTTTTCACGTTGCGTACGAAATTCTTCTTCCGTGAAAAAGTAGTAATCGACACCATGTTTTTCCTGACCACGTGGTTTCCGCGTAGTAGCTGAGACGCTCAGGTTAAGCGGAATCGGTGATTTTTCCATAACCAAGTCACGGATCGTCGATTTACCAACGCCCGACGGACCGGAAAGGATGATGAGACGCCCTGTTTTACTCAATGTTCTGCACCTGCTCACGAATACGTTCAATGGAAGCCTTCATGTGAATCACTTCCTGGGAAATAGCAAAATCATTCGCTTTCGAGCCAATCGTGTTGACCTCACGGAATAACTCCTGCGTCAAGAAATCAAGTTTCTTTCCCGGTGATGGCTCGTTGGCGAGAATACTCCGGAACTGTGAAATATGACTTTTTAGACGCGCAATCTCCTCGGAAATATCACATTTATCAGCAAAAATACCGATTTCACGAATCACATCCGCCTGTTCAATCTGGACTCCCTGCTGCTCGAACAGTTTATTCAAACGTTCCACAAGTCGCTCACCAAATATAACAGCAATCTGCGGTGCACGCTCAATCACGAACGCAAGGTGTTTTTCGATGTCGCACAGATTTACAAGTAAATCTTCCGCCATCGCTTTTCCCTCACGGACACGCATGGCAACCAATTTCTCAACCGCCAGATTCAATGTTTCTAACACGATCGGAGCTAAAACGGCAGAATCATCTTCCGTCGAATTATCCACGATGCCGGGAAGGTTCAGTAAAGATGGAAATTTCGTCCATTTATCCGTATCAATACCAGAATCACTTAACCAACAACACAGCTGGTCGCGGTAAGAATTCAGTAAGTCAACATTCAGTTGATAACTGTCAGTTTTTCGCGTACGGGTAATTTTTACGTTTAAATTCACCGACCCACGGCTAATCGACTTCCGCAGTTCCTCTTCAATCTGCAATTCCAGCGCACCCATCGGCTCACTGAAACGTGGCGAGATTTTCAGATAACGGTTATTAATTGACCGTATTTCAATGGAAACTGAGACACCATTTTTTTCGATACAGGCGTCTCCATAACCTGTCATGCTCTGTAACAAAAAACACCTCACCAAGAATAACTAACCCCGCAAAATCCGTAATGAACGAATTTCACGGGATAAAATGAGTAATGGGATAAACTCACTGAGCAACTGGAGCAG
>JAUNAI010000240.1 GCA_030527705.1 Planctomycetia bacterium
TCCACTTGCGTTGCAGCCTCCACGTGCGTCGCAGTTTCCGCTACTTCACTCTTTTCCGTGTTTCCCGCAGTTTTCGCTGTTTTACCCTCCTCCGCGCTCCCCGCCTCTTCCGCTTCTGCCTGTTTCTGTTCTAAAACAGTAGCCGAGACATCCTCCGTCAGATCAATTCCTTTTTCTTTCCAGCTATCCGAGCACCACTGCGCCCATTTCTCCACGTTAAAATAGTCCGCAACCTTCCACTCTTTCGAGCGTTGCAGAACTTCTTCCGACGTAACCTCAGCACCATCACCGACATAATTACACGGATTTGCAAGGTCCGCAGAAATATCTTTCACTTCGATTCCGAGTGCCTTTCCAAGCTCGTCCGGATTCACAAGATACTTTTCCGCGACCACGCCATACTGCGTCGGTAACGCCATAATATCTTCACCATATCCACGCTGATAGAACTCTTCCTGTCGGTCAATAATCGCACGTTCACTGCGTCCCTGATAATATGATGTCAACGCATTCTTCAGCGGACTCTGAACCATTTCAACAACATGCCCACCGATGAACAACCCGACGATGAATCCGACCACCAGACCCGCAATCGCGCGAATCAGGCACGTCCGTAATTCATCAAGATGCTCGCCGAAGGACATGGTACTGTCCTGGAAATAATCATCTTCATTAATTCTTGACATATAAAATAAATCCTTTTAGGTTGGAATGAAAGTGTATTTTTAGCCCCCCTAAAAGGGGTGCAATCTCACCCAGTCAACCTATATTATAATACATCTCACAAAATTTTCAACCCTTTCCCCACAATTCTTTCCAGAAAATTTTAACTTCTTTTAAAATTGCTCTTGCCGAGAGACGATTTTTATGTTAAAATCAATACACTCTTGGGTTATTGCACCTTCACCCACGGATATGGTCATGTTTTTTGTAAATCAATTTAAGTTTTTCATTTTCTGCGCGCTCAGTGTCGTCCTTGTGACCTGTGCGGGCGGGTGTGGAACCTCTAAATTGACCAACACTTCTCGTACCGCCACCGAACAGCTTCTTCTTACCGACGCAATGGACCGTGCCGTGAGTCAAGTAAATCTCTCTGTCCTTTCCGGTCGAAAAGTCTTCATCAATGCTACCGCAATCGGTAGCGTTCAAGATAATGCCTATCTCCTGAGCATCGTCCGACAACATGCGCTGGCAAGTGGCTGTCTTCTGGTAGATGAAGAAGAAAATTCAGAAATCATTCTCGAACTTCATGCTGGCAGTAGCGGTACCGACCAGCACGATACCATGTTCGGTATCAGCGAAATGACCATTCCAGGTTTTGGAAGCTACAGCGCAACCACAGTTCCTGAAGTCGCAATCGCGAAACGGGTTATCCAAAAAGCCACCGTCAAAATCGGCATTTTCGCCTATACTCGTGAGGGACGCCGTCCCATCTGGCAGTCCGGAAACCTCATCGCGGAAAGTAAAGCCAAAAATCGTTGGCTTTTCGGTATGGGCCCCTATCAGTCCGGCGACATTTACGATCAGAGCACCTTCATCGGAACTGATTTAACCATTCCGCTTATCGACACGGAAAACCGAACGGAGGGAGAATTCGTCTCCGTCAGCAGTCCAGCATTTTTCCGTCAAAATCTGGAAGCGGAACAACGCGCCAAAGCGGAAGAGGAAGAAAAACTGCGTAAAGAAGCGGAAGAAAAAGCACGAATCGAAGCCGAAACAAAAGCGAAAGCGTATGCGGAAATGAAAATTAAAGCGGAAGCAGAGGCAAAAATCCGTCTGGAAGCACGCACAAAAGCAGAAGCCGAGGCGAAAGCTAAAGCAGAAACTGAAAATAAGGTAAAAACAGACGAACTCGCTACCGCACCTGAAGCGAAGACCGTTCAACCTGCCACTGCTGTAGGAAGTCCCGTAACCCTACCAGCTACCAATACTGGTCTACTCTCCCCCCCGGTGTTACCGACAGAGTAACGTTCCAGATTTTTCAACATTCTTTCAATCAGAAGGAGGGATTACGTAAAATCACAAAAACATTCTTTTCCATAAAATAAAAATTAAGTAAGATATTTTATATCCAAGCGAGTAGACTGATTCCACTTGAAAGTTCAGGAAAAGAAGCTCCTTCCAGCAATCATTTCTGCAACCAAAATACCGATAAAGTGAAATTTTATAAGGTGTCGGATAAAATATTTAAAATCGTCCCCACCCCTTTCATTATTTTAAAAATTTTGCTATAATAATAAACAGATACCATGATTTATATTTTGAGGGATTTATGAGATACTTTACGATTACGACTTTCTTATTATTTTTCAGCACAATTGGAAATGTACTCGCCAATGAAGTTATGCGCGAATGGAAATCCCAATCAGGCGAGTTCCTCATCGAGGCCGCTTGGGACTCCGAAAAAGATGCCGCTCCAGAAACGGTTTTTCTTAAAAATGGAAAACGCAAGTTTAAAATCCCGTTCGCAAATTTATCTCAAAATGACCAGAAATATATCAAGGAAGAGCGCAGAAAAAAAGCGGAACGCTCAAGTTATGGTGAATATTTTGAAAACGAGGAAGAAACAGACGCCATTTCATCAGAAATTTCTTTCTCAAGTGCGACGAAACACGCGATTCTTGTCGGCGTGACGGACTACGAAACCTTAAATCCCTTACAGTATACCGTCAACGACATTTTAGCGATTAAAAAGCGTCTGACACAGCTCGGTTTTTCCGAATCGAACATTCACACAATCACCTCTAAAAGCGAGGCGGCCAACATTCCACTCAAGCGAATTGTCGAAAAAACGATTGATGAAGTTCTGGAAATGACCAAAAAAGGAGACGTAGTCTTCATGGCTTTCGCAGGTCACGGTTTCCAGATTGGCAGTAAGTCCTATTTCGCTACCCAGGACACGCAGACGGAAAACCTCGAAAAAACCGCACTCTGCCTTAATCAGGTATATGAAAAACTGGAAAAATCCAACGCTCATTTTAAATGGGTCGTCGTAGACGCATGTCGCCGAAGTACGTTCCGCGAACGTTCCCCGAGTGGCGTGCGTGCTATTCAGAAAATCGATTCACCACCACAAGGAATCGTTCTTCTCCAGTCTTGCGGAGATGGTGAGGCGAGTTATGAAGACCCCAACATCAAGCACGGTTATTTTTCCTATAATTTTATCAACGCTCTGGACGGAAAAGCGGACGCGGACGACGATGGAAAACTGACCTTCATGGAAGTCTGTAAATACACAACCGACTTGACCGTCGAGGATGTCCGACGGAAATACCACATGTCTCAGCGTCCATATCTGACTGGTAAAGTCACGGATTTTATTATCAAGGAAGACATTCACCGTCCCAAATCGAATGAACTTTACGAAAATGCAGTCAAATTTCGTGAAAAGGGAGATTATGACGCGGCATTAAAGTCGATTAAGGAAGCTCTCAAGTTCCACCCCAGAGACGAAAAGTATCTGATGGAAAGAAAAACCATCGTACAGATGCAGGTCATGGAAAAAGAGAAAGATCGGCTCGCACTCGAGAAAAAGCGTCTTGAGGAGGAAATTGCGTCCAAGCCAGACCCGCAACTAACTCCGTCCGTTCCGACTCTACAACCGGGACATCAGTCAATCCTTCAGACTCCACCACCATCGGCACAATCAACGCAATTACCTCAATCAGCACAGCCGAATGAATTAGCACAACCACTACAACTGGTACAGCCACATTCAGTGGAACCGACACAACTGGCACAGCCGCCCCAGTCACCTCAGCCAATCCCTCCGGTTCAACCGACACCTCAGATGATGTTACAGCCAGGTATGAATCCGTCCCTTCTCAAGCAACCACATGATGGAACGTCACAGCTTCAGGCAGGTCACGGAGCGGGTGCCTCCATGGTAAAGATTCTAGATGGAATCGAATACCGTTTTCGTTGGTGTCCGCCGGGAACCTTTATAATGGGAAGTCCCTATACCGAGTCAGACCGTGGCCGAGACGAATTACAGCACCACGTAACATTCACGAAAGGTTTCTGGATTCTGGAAACAGAAGTGACGCAAGCGATGTGGAAAAGCATCATGGGTCGAACCCAGTCTGAGCAAAATGCGCTTACGAATTATGAATCCGATTGTGGAAAAGGTGCCCAATATCCAATTTACCGTGTAAATTGGCAGGAATGTCAGGATTTCTGTGCGAGACTTTCTGAAAGTTTAAGCATACAGGTCACCCTCCCGACAGAAGCGCAGTGGGAATACGCATGCCGAGCAGGCACTACGGAAAAATATGCTGGCATTCTAGACATGATGGCGTGGAACTCCGAAAATTCCGGTTCACGTACCCATCCTGTAGCAACGAAACGTCCGAATGCGTGGGGCATTTATGATATGCATGGAAACGTCTGGGAATGGTGTTCCGACTGGTACAGCAGTACTTATTATGAAGAATCTCCCACGAGTGACCCCACAGGACCGGAAACAGGCTCACACCGTGTCGCACGTGGTGGTAGCTGGATTCTAAACATGAAAAATAGCCGTTCTGCGAAACGTCTAAATTACGCACCAGACGCTCGATTCAACGCACTCGGCCTGCGGATAGTAATTCAGATTCCCTAAAATTCCGTTTTTCCATCGTTTCGCGTTACGGAAACGGTTCTCGGAAAAACCAACCAATGTAGAATTTTAACATGTGACAATCATATTATACCCGACGCACTATAAAATTTTACTTTACCGTCATTTCGCGTTGCTGAAATGGCTACCGAAAGGACCATCCTTTCCTGAATTTTCAAGTGGAATCGGTATATATGTGATTGGCAATTTTAAAATGATTGTCACAGTATAAAAAAAGAGGCCGTTAAAAGCCTCTTTTCTTTCTTTATCTTTTTCTTTCCCCAATTAACGACGGCGCGGGTTCTGTTCCAGAATTGCCTGGACATCCTGTGGCAACGGACGTTTAGAATTCAAGAAAATTAACTGTAAATCCCATTCAATCTTCCGTGCACTTTTCAGCTCAATCTGCCCACTCACCATATTAATATGGTAGACACACAGCACCTTCTGCGTTGGGTCAATAATTGTGACCTGCTGAACCTGCCCTTCCGGAGTCGTTGCTGTCTCCGAGAACGCAATCAAACCGTTCGGGTTTAGAGGCGCTATTTCTCCTGCCGGAAAATCTTCCGGAAGCGTTTTCGGCTCAACATTTTTCGAAGTATCAGTCGCCATCACATGCGCCACCGGCATAACCGCAGTCGGTACGGAATTTCTCACAGCCCTCCCACCATGAGAAACTGCAGACGTGGAAACTTCTTCCTCATACGCAGTCTGCTGCACACGCGGTGACGGCATTCTCACTGGTGTCGCCACCGGATATCCACTCACATTACGACTTTCCTCACTGGTATAATTCGCATTCGTGGCATAATTTCCCTTATCAGTAGGAACGACTATCGGAACACCAGTTGATGCCACAGCAGGAACCTCACGATATGCAACCGGCGTGACCGCCACTGGATACCCCGACTCCTGTACCTCGGAATCCGAATTCTGCCCTGCTAACATTTCCCCAATCGTTATATCATCCGCAGTTTCCAATGTATTCTGAACTGCCAATGTATTTTGTGCGTAATTCGACGAAATTTTCGAGTTATCCGCTACGGAGTAATACTGTGCCCGGGCGTTCATCCCCGTAAAGGTCCCCAATCCCAAAACTCCCAACACGAGAAGGGTTTCCGATACCTGCCGCCAATCTGTCATGGTTTAATTCCTGCTTAAATTTTCTCGTAGCTTTAAATGCTGATGCCGTATTTAACGGCCGTGCGTCGCTTTTTTCCGTCATTTTCGGAAGCAACACGTCATTTTAAACATGTATAAAAGTTTACCGAATCGCGAATAATTACGCAAGCCCAATTTTCAGAAAATTTTACATTTCCGATATTTTTTAGAGAATCTCTGAACTTTACAGAATGACACAACTTAATGAACGACCTCTATCTATAAAAAATCACTCCCAATTATAATCCATGACGTATGCCAATCATTCATGAATTATAATCGGGAGTCACTTAAAAATCCAGATTCTTATTTCTTC
>JAUNAI010000241.1 GCA_030527705.1 Planctomycetia bacterium
GGTAACCACATTTGCAATTTGCCGAGCCGAATGTCAGGTACACGAGAGCCTTTCGGACCGTTTTACACAGACCTTTCGCGTCGAGCGGGCGTGGCGGTAGTCGTTTCGCAACGCGTAACGACGGGAAGGTGAAATTTCAGGTTGCGTCGGCATGAAAACGCTTTGTTTTACGGCTTTTGGCGTTCATGACTGTCAAAGACGTCGCGACGATTCTGGGCGTTTCTTGGGACACGATTCGTGAAATCGACAAATCAGACTTAAAGAAACGGTTTTCAAATTCAAAACTCAAAAACGTCAAAAAAATTGCCATCGACGAAATTGCGGTCAAGAAAGGTCACAAGTACGTCACGCTTGTGATGGACCTCGAAACACGACGGATTTTGCATGTTGCTCAGGGGCGCGGAAAGGATTCTTTAAAAGGATTTTAAACCGACGCACCGTAAAATTTCGCTTTTCCGTCATTTCGCGTTGCTGAAATGACTACCGGAAGGACCGCCCATCGCTGAATCTCATGGGTAACGGTATAAAACGCGTACACCAGATCCACGCGAAAATCGAATGCGTCGCCACCGACCTTTCGCCGGCTTACACGGCAGCGATTCGAGAAGCGTTTCCCGACGCGGTTTTGGTTTATGATCATTTTCATGTGATTAAGATGTTTAATGAAGTGATTGACGAAACGAGAAAGCGTATCTATCGTGAAATCAAGGACAAAACGGCTCGCAAGGCGTTGAAGGGAATACGTTATATTTTGCTAAAACGCCCAGAAAACCTAAATTCGTCCCCAAACGAGCCGGAACGGCTACGTCAGGCGCTTGAATCGAACGAGGATTTAAGCAAAATTTACATCCTGAAAGAAGACTTTAACCGTCTCTGGTCGCAACCGGACAAAACGACGGCAAGAAGTCACCTTCAGGAATGGTTGGAATTTGCGTATAGCCTTGAAATCAAGGAATTTGCGAAATTCTGCAATAAATTCAAAAAGCATATAGAATACGTATTGAATTTTTATGATTCACCGATTTCGACGGGTCCTTTGGAGGGCATCAACAACAAAATTAAAACGTTAAAACGCCAATCCTACGGCTTCCGCGACGCAGAGTATTTTGCCCTCAAAATCCTCGCCCTTCACCGAAGCCGGTACGCACTTGTCGGATGAACCGAAATTTTTTATTCAAAATGGTACGTGAACTGATTTCTTTCGGACCGTTCCCACGCTTGCGCACGGAGACCGGGGAACGCATGAAACGCCGGCGAAAACGTGCGAGCTTTCATGGTTTTCATGTCGGCGGAGAACTCGACAAGCCGAATCCAGCCGTCACCGCCGTTTCCTTCCCAGCCACCACCCAGAGCCTGCGTGTCGAATAACATCTGCGCGACAGGTTTTCCGGCGTCGTTCATGTCTAGCGAAAAAGCTGCGCTTTTCTCCCAGCTATCCGTTCCAGAAAAGTGTCCGGAAACGACGAGTTTCACATTCGGCGACTGCTTCACGAATTTCTGCCAGATTCCCTCGCCCGCGTTTCCGCCCATTTTATTGAGCTGATAACCTTCCTTCTCGCGCCGTTTACCGGTTCCGTCAATGTAAGAATGCGTTAAAACCGTCACGAAATGGTTTTCGTAACACTTCCGCGCCGCCAACTCACGCGCCCATGCTAAACTTTCATCCGGCGGAGCGAACGGAAGCGAAATCGTCAGCATTTTCTGTCCTGCAGGAGTTGTGAACTCATACGCTGCGTTTTCCAGCGTTTTCTGTCCGAACGTATTCACACCCATTTCCACAAGTGTATCTTTCCAGAGCGGATTCTTTTCTACTGGGAAATACGTATTCAACTGCGTTTCGCGATTCTCGGCGCTCCGAATTCCATAATCATGATTTCCGGTACAGACGATATATGGAATCACTCCGTCCAGCCGTGTGAACGCTCGCGAGACGGCTTCCCACATCTGTTTACTCGTCTGATTATATTGCCCGACGCCCATATTATTCTGTTCCACGAGGTCACCGGTTACCAGAACCTGCTTAATCCGGTATTTCTCGACATTTTCCGCAATCCACGCAGTCATTAGTTCCAGAATTCCCTGATTCCGTCCGTATTTCACGTACGACTGTGGGTCTGGAATGACGACCATCGTCCATGCGTCCTTTTCCACTGGAAAGTCGGGAAGTGGTTTTTCTGCGTTTCCATTTTCATTCCCATTCTCCGTTCCTGCGAATGTCGACATTCCCGTCGCGCCGACAATTCCAGCCGTCATTCCTGAGGCGAATAATTTAAATGTCTCACGCCGATTAAGCATTTTTTTCTCCTTTTAGGGCAATTTTGTGTTGATTCTACTATAAAATTCAGGGAAAGACGGTCTTTCCCTGAATTTATAGTGCATCGGGAATACCAATTTTCGATTCTCTTTTGAATATCGGCATCCAGTTTTTAACAGATAAACTTAATTTTCACATTTTCTCCGCCAGTAACGCATGCCGACCATTCCCACGAGGGAGGCGAAAAATAGTGCGAGCGTCGATGGTTCCGGAACTGCGTTGGAGTCGCCGAAGATAACTTGTCCATTTCCGTTAATGTAACCGTACCAGCCAGACTGCGAGAAATAAAGGTCCGCGTCCTGGAAAAATGCTAGGTCGTTCAGTCCGCTGAAAACGTCCAGTGTGTTCACTCTGTGGTTAAACTCACTACTGTCGTCCGGGAGTGCTAAAACCAACGTAAAATCGTTTCCGAGCGTGACATTCTGCGTATTCGCGAAAGTGATGGTATCATAATCCGTCGGTGAGAAGGCGGAAATCATGAGGTCACCGTCCAGCTGGATGGAGCCGGTGCCGGTAATGTTCAGGTCATAACCCGTCGTGGAATCATACGCACCAACACCGAGTGTCGCGTCTTTTCCGAGCGTGATTTTTCCGTTATTCACGACGGAATTCGCGAGGGAGAAGTTGCCGTTTTCGATTTTTGTGGTTCCCGCGTTGGTCAGAGTACCGGAAATGGTCGTTTCACCCGCTCCATCATTCTGGAGGGTGAGCGTCTTGCCGGCGGCGACGTTAATCGCGCTATTTGCCATTTTCCGATTTACTGCGTCACCTGATTCTGCGTTCTGGAAGGTAATCTGCATGTTGTTTTTCACTTCCAGCGTACCCGTTCCGAAACCATTTTGACCGTAAACGTTAAACTTGTAAGCATTATTTCCACCTTGTTCGACGCTGGTGTAACCGGTATAAGTATTATTTCCGTAGAGGTTTACCGTCGCATTATCCGATTCGAGCGTGAAGCCATTAAAACCGTAAATGAGATTCCCTGAGCCGGTGAAGTCGCCACGGAATTTCGCGATTTTACTGTAGCTATATGGTCGTAGATAGCCCGTGCCGGTCAGAACAAAATCATTCATGACTTCAATATTTGTGTTATTATTCTGTAAACTCGCGTATTTTCCCGCTTCTGTACTTCCGAGGTAAATTGTGCCAGTTCCGAGTTCTTTTCCGGTATTCACATAAAGTCGCCCAGCCGTGATAGAAATGTCACCGCTGAAATTTGGATTATCGCGATTCATACGAATCATACTCACCGCGTCCGCGATATTAAGCGTTCCTGCACCGGAAATGGACATGTTAATATGCGTACTCTGGTCTTTTTCACCTGTGAATGCGAGAGAAGAACCTGAAGCGATTTTAATCGTTCCTTTCAGCGTTTCGTTGGCTTTTCCCGCAAGCGTCAGGTGAATGTTACTCCCGGAAAGGTCGACGGTGCTTTTATCCACGTTACTGGTCAGCCAGCGCGTCGAAATGTTGACTTTTCCGCCACCCTCATTTTTCAGCGTAAGTGTCTTACCATTCGAGACCGCAAGAGAAGTGTGCGTGATATTTCGGTCAATTACCGTGCCAGCCATGTTTTTCTGGTAATTGATGACCGTTTCGTTTTGCACTTCGACCTCGCCCGTTCCGAAACCGGTGGTATTCTGGACGTTATAATTCGCAACTTTCTTTTTAGAGTTATAATCATGATTGAAAATCGTTTTCCCGGAGTGCGCACTTTCGCCCGCGAGTGTCACCACGCTTGGTTCCGGCTCGGCATAAGTGGAATGTAGCATTCCCCACGTCACAGTTCCTGTACCGGAAATGTTTCCCGTGAATTTTACCGTACCACCGCCCGTTCCGAAACGGATGTAAGAGGTTTTTCCGTCCGCAAAAACTAGATTATTCGTCATTATAGCGTTCGTCGCTCCCGCCCAGCCATTTCCACCGTTCGAAAGTCCGCCACCTTCTAGGTAAATCGTGCCGGTTCCAATTTCCTGACCGTGCTGGATATAGAGTGAACCTTCTTTAATGTACGTCGGTCCGGTAAACGCTTTCACGCTGTTCGAGTAATCATGATTGAGCCGAATCGCCCCCGCGCCCGTCTTGACAAGCGTAATGTTACCTGAAATCGCGCCGGTCATGATGCGGATTTCTCCGCCGTTGGTGAAATTTAGCGTCGCCATGGTACCTTCAGCCGTCGGTCCTGTCACGTTCTGCGACAGCACGCCGAATTCTCCAGCACTTGCGAAAGTTTTCGACTCGCCGTCCGCCAGCGTGTAATCCGCTCGCGCGTCATACTTTTCCAGCATGAAACCAGCGAAAAAGGCAAGTCCAACAGTGAGGATATGCGTTATCTTTTTAGTTGTATTCATCTTGTTTTCCTTATGTTCAATATTTTTTAATTTAATCTTTTATTTAATGGATTATTATGAGTTATTGAACCAGTAATAAAACATCATTTACGATTAACGCTTATATTTGACTGTGTTAATCGTCAAAACTAAACGTAAACTCATTCCGTTCAGAACGTTCCCATGCGTATTGACGCGCAATAGGTAAAATGTCGAAAACTGGTGAAAATGTACGTACTTTAACCGTTTTTAGGTCGGCGGAGAACTCAAGAAGCCGAATCCATCCGTCGCCGCCATTTCCATAAAAACCACCGCCCATTGCTTGGGTATCGAAGAGCATCTGCGCAACTTTTTTACCTGCATCATTTGTGTCGAATGAAAATCCGGTACACATATCCCAACGATCCGGAGCAGTAAAGTGTCCATTAACCACAAGTCGGATATTCGGAGAAACTTTTACCAATTTTTGCCAGATTCCTTCACCCGCATTACCACCATCTTTATTAAATTGGTAATGTTCAGACACGGGACGTTTCCCGGCTCCGTTAATATAGGAGTGAGTCAAAACGGTGATAAAATGATTTTTGTATTGTTCACGAGCGACCAGTTCCCGTGCCCACGTTAAGCTTTCATCCGGCGGAGCGAACGGAAGCGAAATCGTCAACATTTTCTGCCCAGAAGGAGTCGTAAACTCATACGCCGCGTTTTCAAGAGTCTGCTCGCCAAATGTATTTTTTCCCATTTCGACGAGAACGCCGTTCCAACTTGGGTTACGATTTGCCGGAAAATACTTGTTCACCTGCGTCTCACGATTCTCGGAATCGCGAAATCCATAATCATGGTTTCCTGTGCAGATAATATACGGCAACTTTCCGTCCAGACGTTCAAATGCGCGTGAAATAGCGTTCCACTGTTGTTGACTGGACTGACGATCGCCTTCAGCACCAATGTTGTTCCGATAAACGAGGTCACCGGTTACAAGAACCTGTTTAATACGGTATTTCTCAATATTATCCGCAATCCACGCAGTAATGACTTCCTGAAGTCCCTGATTCCTGCCAAGAATCACATATACCTGCGGGTCGGGCATAATAACCATCGTCCACGCCCCCTCTTCAGTAGGAAAATCAGGTGCTTTCGGCGTTTTTGTCTCTTCTCCTTTTATGTTCTCCGCGCCTACAATCCCTGTAAAGCCAACAGTCATTCCCGTTGCAAGTAATTTAATTGTTTCACGTCGGTTGAGCATTTTTTTCTCCTTTTTACACCCGTACGCTAAATTTTCTGTTTTCCGTCATTTCACGTTGCAAGGTGTTTCTCTTTTTTTAATTCTTTTAATTCTATAACGTCACAGCCTGACGGTCTTTTCGGTAGACTAGGCAGTTCCACACTTTCGCGTCGACTGAGTATGAAACACGCTGAACCGA
>JAUNAI010000242.1 GCA_030527705.1 Planctomycetia bacterium
TACTATAAAATTTTGCTTTACCGTCGTTTCGCGGTACTTAAATGACTACTGAAACGACTACTGAAAGGACCACCCTTCCCTGAATTTCATGTGTGATTGGTATAGAAGGTGAACTATTCAGTTCATCAGCGGTTACTTAAAAAGTCATATTCACGACATTTCCGTCGGCTTTTTCACCGAGATGCTGGTGAGTCTCGCCGTTAATCGTGTAACTGATACGCTGAACGGATCCATCACATAACATCATTCCGAACGTTCCTGCATGAGGACTACCATAATGACTGCCATTATTGTATCCCATACGGTCCTGACGAGGTAAATTATTGGTAGTGGAAGAACGTACACTGTCGTTGTCTACTCCCGTCCATGTTAAATGGTCGTCACCGTTCGGATATCCACCACCCGGGAGAGTTCCTTCATATCCGTCGGAAGTAAGGTATTTTTCACCAAAAAGATACGTATTACTTGTGCCGTCGAGGATTTCAGCCACACCGACACAACTTCTCCAGTAAATCACGCCGGAAATACTGCTAGTGGGTTCTTCCGCTGCAAGAATTGATGAATAACTACTCGTCGGATACATATCATCGCCGGAACCCGTCCCACAGTTGCCAGCATAGTCTGATTTACAGACTGTGGAAACTGCGCCACTGTTAAATTGGTGAGAATATCCGGGATATAACCTTACCGGACGGCGAGAAGGACAGGTGAAAATCCCAATCGGCGTTCCTGCTCGAGTTACGTTAGCAGACTTAACACCGTCACTTTGATTCATGTTACCGTCCGCGCCTAGTCCCCAGAGCGCATTCTGTTCCAGATAGGGAAGAAGCGAGAATGTCCACCCACCGGGTTGCGTGGCGCCGAAACCACCATCAGGGTCCCCTTCCCACCCACGACCAAAACCGCCAGAGGGATAACACTTGTTCGTCGCTTCATGATTTAGCGCAGCTAACCCCATCTGTTTCAGGTTGTTTGAACACTGCATCTGTCGCGCCGCCTCACGTGCCTGCTGGACCGCAGGAAGGAGGAGACCAACCAACATGCCAATAATCGCGATGACAACGAGAAGCTCAACAAGCGTAAAAGCGGACTTTTTCATAATGTGTCCTTTCAGCTTCTGCTGGAATTACGTCGTTTTACAACCAATAATGTACCCGCACCGAAAAGTAACAGCACCCATGTTGCGGGCTCTGGAGCTTCCGGTGTTGTCTGAATTCCCAATGTATAAAAACCGGTCTGGAGCAGATCAGATGACATCGTGAAGGAGAGAACTCCATTGGCGAATTTTTCCGGATTAAGATTCGCCACCATCGAGTACTCTCCATCAACCGAGTCGCGATAGAGAAGCGACCATTCTAAATTGTCAGCAACTCTCTCGCCATTAAATAAAGCATTTGCTTCGTTGAAGGTCAACATCATGTCCCACGCTTCTGCCGTTTCGCTGAAGTTCGTGATGTACCATTCTTTCGCCCAGACGTCATATTCGCTGAACTTGATACCGGCCGCAGATTCCATGCCGAACCAGCTGTCAGTATTAGAGACGGCATAAATTTCCGTTCCAGCCGTAATTGGTACATAATTTCCGAAAATGTCAAAAGCCGTCATGCCCGAATCTGCAGTAACAACAGACTGCGGCGCACCACTAATCGCTAGACCACCGTCGCCGGAAGTACTTAACACGATGTTTCCCTTATTGAGGACGCCGAGGATTTCTTTATTATAAGTATTCGCAATACCGTCCGCAGTGGTCGGGAAAACGAGCGTGTTGGCAATATCCATTCCGTACTTGGTAGCAAACATTGTGTTCACAAGTCGTGTTTCCCAGTCCGTCAGGTCGCGGTCAAAAACCATCACTTCCATAATTTGACCGTCGTACGCACGCGGACCGTGGTCAGTTGCCTTCGAGACGGAAAAATAAGTGCCGATTGCGTTTTGCTTAATCGTCTCCACTTTATTATTTAAGGTAACAGAGGTTAAAACGGTCTTTTCCGCGATTCCGCCAGTGAAATCTTTTACGTCCGTACCATTATAGGTAAACGTACCACCACCATTATGCGCACTTCCGAAGTCACCGTTGTTCGCGTTACTGAGAGAACCTTGCCAGATTTTATTTGTATTATTATAACGAATCCCATAATCGTCATATTCTCCCCAGATACCCATCAGGTTCCCCGCACCAGCGTCATTATGCGCCAAAATGAATACAGACTGTGCTTTTATGGATTGATTGGCAAGCATAAAATCGCCACCGCTCGGATGTTCGTCCGATCTGCCGTATCGGGTAAAATCCGCTGCCTTGAAGGTTTGATCGCCGATGGTTATGTCTACCAGATTTGGAGTAGATGTCGCACTGACATTATTCTCAAAAACGATTCCTCTGTTATTCGTGTCAGCCCATTTTGTAATATTTCCATCGGCATCCGTAGTGATGGAACCGGTATTCTGCGCGTCGAGATTATAGACTATTCCGTCGAGTTTACTGACCATACCGCTGAGCTTTGCGGAAGATAAACCGTTACCTTTCGTGATCGGTTTATTGGCGGTATTTCCGTAAATTTCCCACTCGCCGACCTGAACGCCATTATGAGCACCTTTTATCCCCGCGGTTTGAGTAACTTCCAATTTGTACCAAGAATAAGCGGAATTGTTCGAAAAGTCCGGAGCCGAAATCGTCACGCCGTTAAGGGAATTGTTTACCGCCGCCTGTTGTTCCGCATTCAGAACCGTGGAGCTAATGGAGTCGTTCGTGAACGAGGAATACAGAACAGTCTTATTATCTTCTTGCGTGAAATCTGCCGTACTGTTCGCGTGGTAGATGGTATTCCAGTTTTCACCATCATTCGAGCCATACACCGTCCAAATATCGGGCTGTCTATCATGAGCCCACGAGTCATTTGCCGAAGTGAGCGTGAAGTGCGTCATCACGAACGCTTCCGGGAACTGAACCGTTACATAAGCAGGATTCGAGGTGGAGGGTATTCCCGGATCGAACCATTTCGCCGACCCGCCACCGACGACGTTATTAAACACATTGGACGGGCACTCTTTATCCGCGAAAGGACCTTCGTGTTTCGATGAAATACTCGTCCATGTTGCCGAGGTGTAATAGCTCTTCCACTGGTCCACGCTGATCCAAGAAATATTATCTGTCATCTTTATCGAGTCTGTCGGGTCGGTCACATCGCCACGCATTAAACCACTCAACTGCGTAGCCGCGTGCACGTCGGAAAGAAAAACGAACACGGAAACCAACATGAAGAACAAAACTGATAACACACAAGTACGGCGCATGATTATGTACCCTATATATAAACGACTTAATTCGATTCAACTCAAAACTATCAAATTAACTAAAGTATAATCCACTTTACGGAAATTACAAGTGTTTTTGGCGTAGATTTTGCTAAAATTCACAAAATTTCTGCAAAATTTTACAAAAAAACACTCTCCCTCTTGCAAAAAAGTAGGAATGGGTGTAAAATAAAAGTCTCCCAGAAATTGCGGAACGGTTTCAAATTCCATGGATTTAATCGAGATGCCTTAAAGTATATGAATAACCTAAAAGCTGTCGTTGCCGGTCATATTTGTTTGGACCTGATTCCAGACCTTTCGTCCCTGAAAAATACGGAGGATGACCGATTTATCATACCGGGACGTCTTCTCCGTATCGGTCCCGCGTCGGTCGCGCTTGGGGGAGCTGTCGCGAATACAGGTATCGCGCTCGCTCGGCTGGGCACAGAAGTCACACTCATGGGGAAAATCGGCGATGATCTACTCGGCGAAACCATTTTAAGTGCCCTTCACGCGCAGGGAATGTCACGCCTCGATTACCAGACCGGCATGATTCACGCTCCCGGTGAGACGAGCAGTTATACCGTCGTCCTTAGCCCACCAAACACGGATCGGTGTTTCCTGCACTGTTCCGGCGCGAATGATACATTTTCTCCAGCGGACTTGGACACCACACAATTTGAAGGGGTAAAACTTCTACATTTCGGATACCCGACGCTCATGCGGGAGATTTACTCTGCGCCAAAAGCGTTTTCGGAAAAACTCGCGGAAATTCGTGCGAAAGGGACGCTGATTTCACTCGACGTGACGATGCCTGACCCGAATGGTCCGGAGGGAAAGGTCGATTGGCGTCGGTGGTTCGAGCTGGTTTTGCCGAATGTGGATATTTTCCTACCAAGTCTGGAAGAAACACTCTTTATGCTAAATCGACCGTTGTTCGAGGAGATGATGCGTCGGCTTCATCGTGCCGTCCCCGCTCCGGGTGAGTCGCTGAATCCGGCGAATTTCATCGAATTCCGCGAAATTGATGAACTGGCGGACGATTTATTGAGTTTCGGCGTGGAAGTGGCGGGAATTAAGCTCGGCGACCAGGGAATTTACCTCAGAACCAGTGCGTCGCCGAGTCGAGTGACCGAGCACATGACGCAGAATGTCGCTCCGCAGTGGCAGGAACGGAAACTGCTCGCGGCATGTTATGAGGTCCCTGTGGCTGGCACGACGGGGAGTGGTGACTGCACAATCGCCGGTTTCCTTACCGCGCTACTCCGAGGGTGGACGCCGAAAGAAGCGTTACGTTTCGCAGCTGCCGTCGGCGCGTGTAACGTTCAGAAAGCGGACGCGACGAGCGGGATTCCGGCACTTGAGGAGGTGTTGGAGCGTGCGAAAATGTGGGAGTTTAAGGAAAATCGACTGCGGCCGGAAGAAGTTGGCGGGGAGTTGGCGTAAGCAGGAAGAAAAGAAAAAGAAAAGCAAGCGTTCGCAGAACGCGATTAAGAGTTTTTTGGAATTTTTTAGTACCGGCGCGACCTGAAATTCCGTTTTACCGTCGTTACGCGTTGCGAAATGACTTGTGGAAGGACCGCCCGATGCGATTCGGTAATTTACCCGTTTTCAGGTCAGGGGAGAAAACAATTTTGCAAAAATGTTTCCCTCCTCACCAGCGTCACCCCGAGACGGGTAGCAAGTTCCTCTCGACAGGGTGGAAACTTGCGTAAGTGTTTAGAGATTAAGAGAACGTTGTTAAAGCGGTTCTGAAACGGGACAGGAATGTCCCGTCCCCCAGAAAAAAATTTTTCGGCAGTTCCACCCCGCCCCCTCCGTCACCTACGGTGACACCTCCCCTAAAAGGGGAGGCTTTAAAAGGGAGGCTGAAGCTGTTTTATATTCCTATTGCTTTTTTTCGGAAAATTGATATAATATAAATGTATAATTAATTTATAGATTTTATCCGTATTTTTTAAAATAAAAAGAGGAAGACATGCACACACCATCGCGCGTAGGTATCGGACAGGATACACACCGACTGATTCCGGGAGACGGGATTCGGTTAGGGGGCGTTTTTATTCCGCATGATAAGTCGCTTTTGGGACACAGTGATGCGGATGTTCTGTTGCATGCGGTTACGGACGCGCTTCTCGGGGCAGCAGCGCTCGGCGACATCGGCGAGATGTTTCCGGATACGAGTGAAGAAAATCGCGGTCGCTCTTCCGTCGAAATGCTCCGTCTTGCGTGGAGAAAGGTTCAGAATGCAGGTTGGGTTCTTCAGAATCTGGATTGTATCGTTTTTGCGCAACGTCCGAAATTGTCAAGTTATAAGGCGGAGATGGCGTTGAAAATCGCGGAAACACTGGGAGTTACACCACAGCAGGTGAATGTGAAGGCGAAAACCGGTGAAGGTGTGGGACTTGTCGGGGAAGAAATCGTGATTGAAGCACAGTGCGTCGCACTTCTCGTTTCCGGTCAGAATACGTCAGAATCACGGAAAAAAGCGCTTGCCGCCAGTCGACCAGCTACGAATGTTCCGCTTCCGGGCGTCTCGCCGTCCATTGCTACACCGAAAGCGTTACATGTCTCGCCGAAAGAACGTCACACGACGAATTATCCACACTGTCAGCAAGATTTATAAAAATAGGAAGGATAACGGATAATTACTTTATGATTCCGAATTTTTGACGGAAATAAGACGAAATTTAAATAAAATTTGACCGAGTTCGAGGCGAAAGAACTGGGTGTTACTGGAAATGAAGATGGAATTTAAATAGAAACAG
>JAUNAI010000243.1 GCA_030527705.1 Planctomycetia bacterium
TGCGTTGGCTTTTTTTCGGACCGCCGAAACGTTTTCGCTCGCCGTAGCCTGTGTCCAGTCCACCACCACGACCACCGAAACCGCTACTGTATCCACGATTTTCGCGTCCTTCCCGACTACCATATCCGCGACCTTCACGTCCGTCACGTTCATCTCGGTTTCCGTAACCACGACGTTCTCCGCGACCTTCCCGACTACCGGAATTCCCACTGAAACCTCTACCGAAACCACCACTAGATTTTCCGTATCTTCCGGTTTTTCCCGATTCCTGCTCGTCCTGATGTTTTCCCTGACGGAATCGGCTACGTGGCGTGTTCTTTTCCAATTCCACAACGTCTCCATCCTCGTCCAGTCCGTCAAAATCCGCTGCGTCGATATACTCAATGGTCTCTTCTGTCACACGGGATTTTCTGCGTTTATTATGGTCATACTTATTCCGTGATTTTGACGTTTCCAGCGACGACAGCTGACACAGATTCCCTTTTCCCAACTTCTCTTCCGGACAAATCTGAAGAATCACACTCTCCCCCGACCCCTCCGGCTCCTGCGTAGCCACCTCCCCTAAAAGGGTAGGCTGAGAATACTCCTTCAACTTCCGTAAAGCCAGACCTTTCAGGAGCGAATAATGTCGCGCTTCACCACGTTCATTAATCCATTTCGGACCCTTTACGAGCAACATACGGTCGAAATGCGGCCAACACGGTTTAAACCACTCCAAAATCTTCTTCATCGACGCAACCGCCCGGAACGTGAGCGTGTGGAACTGCCAGTTTCCCAGAATATCCTGTCCCAGTGCGCAGTAAACGGGAATTGGAAGCTGTAATTCGTGGATAATATCCGCTAGAACTTTCGCTTTTTTCCCGACGCACTCGACGAGCGAAATGGAGATATCCGGCCGTAAAATACCGAGCAGAATCCCAGGCACGCCACTTCCGGAACCGACATCCAGAACCTTCTCATTTGGCGCGAGGAACTCTGAGAACGCCAGCGTGTCGAGTAGGTCACGCGTCACGAATTTCTCATACGTCGTATGCCGAGTCAAATTAATTTTTTGGTTCCAGTCCCACTGTAACTCGCAGAACTTCTCCAATAGTTCCATCTGCGGTTCCGACACTTCAATTCCGTATTTCGTCAGCGTTTCACGTAGTTTCTCAAGCGACGGTTCATCCGTAATTGGCAATTTCCGCGAATCAGAAGCATTTTCGGTTACTTCTTCCGTCACGTTTTCCGTTATATTTTCATCACACATAAATTATTGTCTCATTATCTGAATTCAGAAACCATACATTTACACAGATTTTACATCATTCCCAGATTTTTCGCAAGGGGGGGTAGGTAGTCAACCGGGGACGTGACTCACCTGACGGACTGGCTGGCTGCGACTCCCCCCTTGTAATTTATTAGAAAAGCGTTAAAATAACAGTTATTCTTACAGACTTTATTATTCATACCAGTCACACTTGAAAATTCAGAGAAGGTCGGGCCTTCAACTAGTTGTTTCAGCAATGCGAAATAACTGTAAAGCGGAAATTTTATAGTGCGTCCGGGTTAAAATTGTCAGAAATGGATTCATATCATGAGTGAAATTAAAACTCGTTTTGCGCCCTCACCGACAGGGTATATGCACATTGGAAACCTGCGGACTGCGCTGTATGCGTATCTCACGGCACGCTGTCTCGGTGGAAAATTCATCCTCAGAATTGAGGATACGGATCAGGACCGAAAGGTGGACGGAGCGGTTCAGGTAATTTATGACACGCTGAAAATTGCGGGTCTGCATAATGATGAAGGTCCCGACTGTGGCGGTCCGAATGGTCCCTACGTGCAGTCCGAACGGCTGGAAATTTATCGGAAATATGCGGAACAACTGGTCGAACAGGGGGACGCTTATTACTGCTTCTGCACGAAAGACCGACTTGCCGCGCTTCACGAGGAGCAGGAAAATCCTGAGTATAAAGGGCGTCACGGTTACGACGGTCACTGTCGCGATCTGCCGAAAGAGGAGGTCGAGGCGCTGTTGGCAGCAGGAACTCCGCATGTGATTCGTCAGCGAGTTCCACAGGACGGCGTGACGGGGTATCATGATGTCGTTTTCGGTGACGTTTCCGTGCCGAACTCCGAGTTGCAAGACATTGTGTTGATTAAGGCGGATGGTTTCCCAACGTATAATTTTGCGCATGTCGTGGACGACCACTTGATGGAAGTAACACACGTGACGCGCGGAAACGAGTACGTCGCGCAGACGCCGGCATATATCCTCATTTACCGCGCTTTCGGGTGGGAACATCCGACGTACATTCACCTTCCACTGATTATGGGGAAGGACGCGGAAGGAAACGTGTCGAAACTCTCGAAACGTCACGGCTCGGTCAGTTTTCAGGACATGCTCCAGGACGGTTACATGCCAGAAGCGATTATTAATTACATCGCGCTTTTAGGCTGGAATCCGAAGACGGACGAGGAAATGTTCACGCTCGCGGAGCTGGAAAGTCGGTTCTCGCCGGAAGCGATTAACAAGTCGCCCGCGATTTTCGATTATGACAAGTTGCTGTGGTTTAACGGTCAGTATATCCGTAAGTTGTCGGCAGAGGATTTTTATGAAAAAGCGTTACCGTACATTCGGAGTGCGGTGAAGAATGAGGCTCTGGACGGTCGGAAAATTGCAGCATTACTGCAACAGCGACTGGAAAAGATGACGCAGATTCCGGGACAGTTGATGTTCTTCGATTCGTTGCCGGAATATGAGAATGAACTGTACGTGAACGGAAAGAGTAAATCGACGCTGGAGACTGCGCCGGTCGCGTTGGCGAAGAGTATCGAGGTTCTGGAAGCGCTGGACGAGTGGACGAATGAGAAGCTGTATTACGCGCTGAAAGACGTGGCGACGGAACTCGGCATGAAAGCTAACACGGTGATGTGGGCGGTCCGAATCGCGGCGACGGGAACGTTAGTAACGCCAGGTGGAGCGACGGACGTGCTGGACATTCTCGGAAAAGAAGAATCGTTGAAACGGTTAAAGAACGGATTAGCGAGATTCTAAAAGAGAAAAAAGGGAGAAAGGGAGAATGTGAGGGGGGAACTATTTTGTAAAATACTTCCTCTCTCACGAATCTAAATTCTCTATAAGTAGTCGATTTCTCCCAAAAGGGGAACCTTCCGCTGTAGACTAAAGTCCACAGCTAGTAAAATAAAGTCCTTCGGACTGGTCGTACATTCGAGATTTAATCCACCTGAAAATCAAAATGGAGAAAATCATGCTACTCCATTTAATGTTATTTTGCCTGTTTTCCTGCACTCCGGGAGACAGGGAAAAACTGGAAAACGTCATGTTTTACGGCATGCAACAGGGTGGGGCGGAAGAGGATGTGGCAACTCAGTGGTTGTCGATGGAAACGGAAAGTATCGTGCCGCTTCGGAGGAAATTGCCGACGGGAGTTAAATTCTGGTTCCCCAACAACGCGCCGAATGTGGAAAAGCCACTGTTCGGATACCGTACGGGACGGCGTTATCTTGTGGTTTTCGGTGGGAAATGGGAGACGCCGAAAGACGCGCAGGTGTATTCTGAATGGGAATTTGACGATTATGATATTCAGATTTACGACTTGGACGAAACACCCGAAGAACAGACATATCGGCTGAAAATCGACCGTTCCGCAAGCGGTCATGTCGCGTTGCCGACGCTGGAAAGTATTCCCGAAAAAGTCAAGTTTTGGCAGGCTGAAATCGTGAGATGTCATGTTTCGATTGAAGATTTCGTCCGTGACATGGGAAGACCGACGCACATTCGTCGAAGCGAGAATGGGGAGACGATGGAGTTCGTTTTCGATTATCATCACGACTTGCCGAGCGTTGACGGAGCCGTGTATGGAACGGTAATTTACGAGCTTTCCCCACGGATTACCGCCCTCGAAAAGGACGGCGCGATGATTGAAGTCCGCGACGACCCGGAATTTCACGTAATCGACGCGCCGGGAGATGAGGATGAGTATATAGAATCCAATGGTCGAATTGATAAATATATTGATGAATACTTGAAAAACAAACTGAAAAGCAAGCGTTCGTAGAACACGATTAAAAGATAAATCATTTCGCAAAAGAAAATACAGAAAATAACGGATTTTACGTGTCGCAGGTACGATTCGGGTGTCGGTTACAGACTGTCATTATCAGGAAAATTACGAGGTCTCCAGACACGTTCACGCGACTTGTCGAATCAGATTGGTGAACAATCGCCCTCTCATTGCAGAAACACTCCTTGTAGATACTGTAAGATATCTTAGGTGATTTCGTCTGGTAACTTTTTACCGTTATAACAGAAAATCGGACTTCTAGGAAGTTTCAGTCGATTATTTCCGTATATCTAGTATTGATGTGGTTCCTTTCTTTTAAGTAAATATCTTATAATCTTTTTTACTAAATAAAAATTCGTACTGAATTATTCTCTTTCCATTAAAAGTTGAGAAGATTTTTTCAAAAAAAGTTTTTCACCTCTTGAAATTTTCTGGAAAATGGATTAAAATGGATTTATTATCCTCATTTTCCCCGTTGCCCAAAACAGGAGAACCGCGATGAATACCCGACTTACCCCGTCCGTGGCGGTAAAACTGCTCAAAACTCCGATGTTTCGAGTGTTTTGGGGCGTTTTCACGTTATTTTTTACCTTATTCTTTACCGGATTCTCCTCCACTCTCCTTTTCGGAAGCGAGGAAGAAGAGAAAGTTACGCGGACGGCGCAGGAATCCTCCGCTTTAGTCAGTGTCACTAGCCGAGCGTCGAATAATGCTGTAAAATACGGGTTGGAATGGCTCGTACGTCACCAATTACCGGACGGAAGTTGGAGTTTTAATCACTCCGTAGCGGACCCGACGCAGTGTACCTGCGGGAATCCCGGAACCTACGCGGAATGCAAGAACTACGCGACGGCGTTGGCACTCCTTCCTTTTATCGGTTGCGGAATGACGCACGAGGAAAATGAATACCACCCCCATTCCTATAATGAACATATTCACGCGGGTCTAAAATTCCTTCTTTCCTCGGCAGAAAAAGTCCCGAATCATCCGAGTGGCGCGTCCTTATACCAAGATGAAGGAGCGATGTACGCGCACGGTCTGGGAACGCTCTGTCTCACGGAACTTTACACGATGACGAAAGATGAGTCCCTCTGCCTGCCAGCTCGGTCAGTAAAGAATTATATTATCTACACGCAGGACCCCATCAGTGGCGGTTGGCGTTATGAGATTCCGCGCGAGATTCCAAGCGAGACAGAAGAAGACGCTATCACGACAAGTTTACAGCTCATAACGCTCCGAAGTGCCAAAATTGCCTCTCTCTATGTCAATCCCCAATGTATTGCGAAAGGGATGAATTTCCTCGATTCCGTTCAGCTCGACGGCGGCGCGACTTATGGCTACGCGAAACCGGGAAAAGACCCGACGTGTACCGCGATTGGGCTTCTCTGCCGTATGCACTATGGCTGGGACCGCAACAATCCGGCATTAGTGAAGGGCATCGAGTACCTGAGCGATTTGGGACCCAACTCAGACATATTTTACAACTATTACGCGACGCAGCTTCTTCGGCATTACGGAGGTGAACACTGGAAAAAATGGCACGAAAAAATGCGACGTCAGCTTATCACCACACAGATAAAAGAAGAAGGTCACGCGAAAGGGAGCTGAAACCCCGTCGGCGAGCGTAGTCAGCATGGCGGACGACTTTATGAAACCGCGCTTTCAATCATGACAATTGAAGTGTATTACCGACATCAGCCGATTTATCAGCTGAAACAATAAGGAAAAATACAAGAAGCAAGCAATCGAAGATTGCGATTAAAAAGTTTTTGAAAGAGGAGTCTGGGGAGAAAACAATTTTCAAAATGATTTCTCCCCACCAGCGTCACGACATTCCGGGTAGCCGATTCTTCCCGATAGGGTAGAATTCGGCGTAAAGTATTTAGCTATACAACACATAAACATTCGTGAGTGGGGAAACATTTTTGCAAAATTGTTTCCCCCTCACACTCTCCCTTCAAAAAACTCT
>JAUNAI010000024.1 GCA_030527705.1 Planctomycetia bacterium
CAGGAAACGCAGGAATTTCGAAAAGTGTAGAACACGTGGAAAGTGCAGACTGTACGGAGAACGCAGAAAACACGGGAGTCTTGAGTGGGGCGGAAACCATGGAAATCTCCTCCCATACGGTTCACGTGCCGGTGATGTTGCGTGAAATTATGGAAGCGCTGAATCCGCAGCCGGGGCAGGTGATTGTGGACGGAACGCTCGGTGGCGGTGGACACACTCGGGCGCTGGCAGAACGTGTAGGGAAGGACGGTCTGGTCATTTCCCTCGACCGTGACCCTGGCGCAATTGAGCGTGCAGAAATTGCGCTGAAAGGTTTACCGATTATTCTCGCGCACAGTAATTTTAGTGAGTTACAGGAGGTTCTGGAAGAGATTAAAGTCGATAAAGTAGACGGCATGATGTTGGACCTCGGTCTTTCCAGTGACCAGCTCGCGGACCGGGAGCGTGGTTTCAGTTTTAACTCAGACGGACCGCTGGATTTACGGTTTAATACGGATGAAGGAAAGCCTGCGTATCATCTGGTAAACACGATGAAGGAGGAAAATCTCGCGAATCTGATTTACGAGTATGGTGAGGAACGTTTCAGTCGGCGAATCGCACGAAAAATCGTCGAAATTCGGCGTGAAAGACCGATTCGGACGGCTAATGAACTGGCGGAAATCGTCAGACGTTGTGTTCCGCGTTCTCCACGGGAGACGATTGACCGAGCAACACGGACTTTTCAGGCACTGAGAATTGCGGTAAACGGCGAAATGCAGGCGCTGGAAAAAATTTTGCGTGAAATTCCGTACTGCGTAAAACCGGGTGGGCGTGTGGCGATTTTGAGTTTCCATTCGCTGGAAGACCGACGTGTAAAAGATGCGTTTAAGGAAAAAATTTGTTATCGTATTATAAATAAAAAGCCGATAATAGCAGATACGGAGGAGATTGAGCGCAATCCACGTTCTCGGAGCGCCAAGTTACGAATCGCAGAAATTACAGAGGAGTAGTCCTGTGGGTAAGAAAAATCGCAATAAAGGCGGAAAACGTGGCGACAGATACGACGACATGTTCGGTTATGGCGGCAGAGATGATTATGATTATAATGAATATGATTCCCAGGAAGATGACGAAAATTATCGATACAGCTATCAGGATGAAATCGACAGTGCGGAATTCGTTTCGACCGATAACAAGAAGCGTGAAATAGAAGTTGAGGAGGAAGAAGAGGAAGACGAGTATATCGAGCAGGATTTCCGTTCCTCAAGTAACGCGCAGTCGAAACAGAGTTACGCAGAGAAATACGATTATGCCGAGAAGCGGAACTACGCGGAAAAATCGAGTTATACTGAAAAACAGAGTCCGGTAGAAAAGAAGAAATCTCTCGTAGCGGAAGAGCGTGATGCATGGGATTTCGTGCAGAAACCGACGCAGAGTGGGCAGGGGAGTCAGAGTTCCCAGAAAGCGGACGTCAAGAACGCAAAAGAAACGAAAACGACGGAAAAAAATGGAAAGACGGAAAACGTCAAGAATTCGGCATCGGATGCAGATGAAGAAGAGACGGCAACGGAAGTAAAGCCGAAAGGGCCGAGCGTGGCCGAACGTGTAAAGGTTCTGATTTCCGAACTGACTACGAAAATTGCGCAGATGACGAAACGGAAGCCGAAATCGGTAACGGAAGGAAACGCGGAAGAAAATACTGCGGAAAGTGCTGAAAACGCTGAAAAGCCTGAAACGCCTGAAAAAACAGGTAAGAACGCGGAAACTGCAGGAGCGGTGGAAGGCGAGAAAACGGAAATTTCAGAAGAAAATCCGGACGTGGAAGAGAAAAAGCAGAAAGGTCCGGGACTCGTGGCGAAAGTGTGGCCGACACTGCGTGCGATGATGGTAAGTGTGCGGGGGATTCTGGTGAAATTACCGACGTTTCTAAAAAAGAAGTCGGTCACGAATGCTGAGGTGGCGGAAAATGCTGAGGTGGCGGAAAATCCGGAAAGTGAGAAGAGCGCGAGTGGGCAGACGGTAGGAAGCACGGCGAAATCAACAGGAAATGTCGACACGGAAAGAACGGAAAAGGCGGAAAGAACTGCGAAAGAAGAAAAATCGGTCATTATTCCAGGAATTCCAGAGAAAACACCGGAGGAGATTGAGCGTGAGAGACGGAAAACGTACCTGATGGTAGGTTCTGCGACGGTTACGATTGTCGTCTTACTCATGATTGCAGTTGTGATTCTGCTTGTGTCGAATTCCGGAAAACAGGTGGCGGATAACGGTGAGAATGCAGAAACGTCGGAAATGTTTACAGAAGCTGGAACGGCAGGAATGACAGATTCCTCTGAAGCGGGCACAGTTCCGAGTAACGTTTCTGGTACAGAAAAAGAGGTAGATTCCCTCTCCATTCCTGATGCGTCGCTGGATGTAACGGGCCTGGAAGCGGATTTACCTGTGTTGGATACGGGTGATACGGCTGTGAATAGTGCGGAAAGCACGGAAGATACGGAAACTGACACGGCAACGGTCGAGCTTGACGGTCTGGGACTGGATTCTGTATCGGAGGTGGATTCTGCTAAAATACCGGCGGATACTACTTCTGAAACTGGTGTGGAGCTAGGAGTGAAAACTGGAGCCGATACAGGAACTGAAGATAAAACGCGGATGGATTCTGCGGAGAGTGGAGATACGATCGGTGACCTTTTAGGAGATTCTCTGAGTAGTGATATAATGACCACGCCGGAAAGCGGAAGTGCGGAAAATACGGAAATTTCCGGAGTGAAAACTGGAACAGGAGTAGAAGCGGAAACGACTGTGGAAAATCCGTTGGACGTGCTGGCTGGAAACTTGGCGGAAGCGGAAACGGAAACTGAAGACTCTACGGAGTTGGAAACAGAACTTGGAGCTGAACTTGGAACAGAAAATAAAACTGGCGCTGGATTCGACACGAGCATTGATTTAGGAGGTGATTTAGCATCGGATTTAGGAGCGTTGGACGGAAAAGATTCCGGAAATAAACCTGTCGCTACGGAAATACCGACAGAAACTTCTGCGGAAATTCCTTCAGAAATGTCTCCAGAAACTTCTTCAGAAACGTCGATTCCTGCTGAAACGTCGGGAAAGGATTCTGTTTCAGAGGATGGAAGTATGCCGTTGGCAGAGTTACCGGAGTTGGGAACGACTGAAGAGAACGCGGTGAACCGAATGTCGGGGGCTCCGACGCTGGCGACGGCAGATAATGACCGGACCGTCCCGAAAGAACTGGAAACTGCAGCAGGTGTGACTGCGGGGTCGAATGTACCAGAATGGAATAACTTAGAAGGAGAATTGTCTGAGGACCCATTTATGAATCTGGGGGCTGAAACGGAATCTGGAACGGAGCCTGAGATAAAATTTGAAGCGATGACGGTGACTGAACTGGGAGCAGAAAATGGTCATGAATTGGAGGCTGCTCAAGAAAATACGGTATCAGAGAGGCCATTAGAGGGCAAGTCGGATGGTCCGTTAGCAGGAGTGGTCTTACCGGAAACAGATACGAAAGAGGAAAATTTACTGAATCCGTCTCCGCTTACAGATACGCTGGGAACTGAACCCGAACTAGGCGTGGAAACTGGACCGGAAGCTGGAACTGAGCCCGAACTGGCTGCGGAAACGGGAACGGAGCTTGGAAGTGGACTGGGAGTGGATTCTGGATTGGCGACTGAAACTGGTGTGAAAACGAATATCGAATCAGGGACGGAAACCGAATCGGAAAGTAAATCAGGTAATGATTTTTCGCTGGATATTGATACTTCTACCGTACCGGAAGACGGTCTGTTGGCACCGCCGCAAGTGTCGGGAACAAGTAAAAACCTCGAAAATGCTAAAAACGCTCCAAATTTGGAGAATATAGGAAATTCGACTTCATTGGGTAATTTAAATAGTTTAGAGACCACGCAGACTGTGCCAAGCTCGCAGTTTAATGGAAGCTCGGAAACCCAAGTAAAAGGGATAGTTCAAGGGGGCGACGCAAGAGACGAAGAATCGCCAAAGTTTATCAGTTACGTGGTTGTTGAGGGGGATACTTATTGGAGAATTTCGGAAAAATATTACGGAACTCCTACTTACAAAGAAGCGCTAGCACGTTATAATAATGATGTGGTGCCGGATGCGAATAATTTAAAGGTAGGGACACTTCTGCAGGTTCCAGAATTGGAATTTTTGCGAAGTTGTTTCCCAACGCTGTGTCCGCAGAGTGCTCAACTTGCTCCGGTTCCGAAATCGGGAACGGGTGAGAAACCGCGCGTGCAGTATTACTGCGTGATGAAAGGAGATACACTTTCAGAATTGGCAGCCTACTGGTTGGGTGATGCGTCGCGCTGGCCGGAAATATATCGGTTGAATATCGAGAAGATTTCTAATTTGGATATGTTACCTGAGGGCGAGATGTTACAGATACCGGTCGACCAAAATGTTCCGGAATCACGAATATGGCAATAATATGACGGTAATATGGTAATAGAAGGCGATAAAATGCCAGAATATCAGGAATGTCAGAATGCCAGAATACCGGAATATGATACTGGTTCTACCTGAAAATTCAGGGAATGGTCCTTTTCGGTAGTTGTTTCGTAACGCGAAACGCGGGAAGGTCAGAATTTTATAGTGTATTGGGTATAAAATGCCAGAAAATCAGAATACCAGAAAGTTGGTAAATTAAGATACTTATCATTCCATTATCTTTAAGGACTGCCTGCGAATTTTTGTGAGTGGTCCGAAAACAACGGGAAAATGAGGGAAACCCTAAAAATTATGGATAGTGCGCATTATTATCGTGAGTGGCTTCAACTCGAAGTTGCGGAAGGCGAGACGCTGAATTATTATGAAGTTTTGGGACTGGAAAACGGAGAACCAAACCTTCAGGTAATTCGTGCGGCAGTAAATGAGAAGCTCGATCTGCTATATCATGTGAATCGTGAAGAGGCGATTGAGGCGTACACGAATATTTCAGGACAGATTCTGGAGGCGCGTTATACGCTTCTGGATGTGCAACGGAAACACGCGTACGATGTGGACTTGCTTACTGGACAGGGTGGGCGTGCTTGGAAAAGCTATCACCGTCCGGGATTACTGGAACGTAGTAAGCAGTTCGGTCTGATTCTGACTGGATTGGCGCTCGGTTGTTGCGTTATGTTTATGATGGCGGCGATGGTGGAGCGTAATCCGGACGGAAGTATCGTATATCGTGCAGAAGTGAAAGTCGCGAAGCCGGACCCGTTTACGACGCCGATGGAGATGGTGGTATATCGTCCGGAAAAGGCGAATGACTTTCTGGAAGGCGGCTACGTGGTGGCGCTTCGTGGTATGAATGCGCTAAATGTACAGAATACGGCCAATGTCGCGAATACGGATAATACGTTGAACGTCGTTAATGCAAAAAATACTACGAACTCGAACGCAGGAACTCAGACTTCGGCGGACGATGGAGAGTTTTTTGATTTTCGTCCGACAGGAGAGCTGATTGGTGAAACGGCTCCGACGCAGGTGACGGAGAAGACGGCTCCGATCGCGGAAGAAGATGGTCAGAGTGAGATTGAGTCTCTTTTCCCGGCGGATATGTTGGCGAACGCGGGAAATGCGGATAACGTAAATACGGATAATGTAGCAGAAGTGGAAACTGTCGAAAATACGAGTGCGTCGAAGAAGGGACGTGTTCGAAATCCGCTTTATGACCGTGTGCGCCGTTCTGAAACCGATAAAGTTGCGAAAGTTGAGAAAACGGAGAAAGCAGATTCTGAAACTCATGCCGAGGACGCTGAAGAGGCTGATGGTGTGAAAGAGTCGGTAAAGAAATCGGTGAAAGTAGTTCGGAAGTCTGCAGACGCGGAAGATATGGAAAGCATGGATGACGCGGATGTGTTGGGGACGGAATTACCGCTGGAGTCACCGGAAATTGCCGCGGAAATTGATGTGAAGGACGTGGGTGAGGCGGAAGACGTGGAAGACGTGGAAGAGAATTCCGTTAAAGTTGCGGAATCAGAGACGTCGGCACAGACGGGAATGATTGATATGCCGCCGGTGGTGGAAAATACGCAGGTCGGATTCTCTCCGTTACAGATGCTGGAGATGATGAAAGAGGTTACGCAGAATGTGACCGAGACGGATTCTCAGGCGCAGGAATCACTCTGTCTGGTGCAGTATCAGATGTGTTTGCAACTGGCGCAGAAATGTGAAGATGAAGCGGTTGCACTTGAGCCGGCATTCGTGACGGATTTCGTGGAATATTCGCTCGAAATTACGCGGAATTTAGGCAATTTCAAGCATTTTGAGAAAGCGTCACAGTTGGTTGCTTCACTGGAAACGCTGGGTGAGAAGCGGTCTTTCGCACCGGCAGTACTTGAAGAAGTGAGCACGTGGAAGGAGGAGTTGGGACGGCAGAAGGATAGTTATGAGCGTGGTCAGAAAGTTCTGGCGGAACTCAAGGAAAATCCGGACGATCCGGCTTTAAATACTCGTTATGCAATGATGTTGTGGAATGAGAATCAGGATTTTGAAGAATCATTGCCGTACTTGGTGAAGAGCCAGTATCAGTCGATTCGGGATGTGGCTCAATTAGAGTTAACGATTCAGAATGAGAAGTATGCGGGCGAGCCGAAAGTGGTTCTTCAGGTGGGTGACTTATGGTGGAATGTTGCCGAGCAGATTAATAACCCGAAGCAGAAGCAGGTGGTGAAGAATCATGCGCGTGAGTTGTATCGTAAGGTGGATCAGAGTCTGTTGAGTGACCAGCAACAGTTACGAGTCTCGAGTCTAGAAGGACCACAGGTGAAGTAGGTTACATGAGTAGCCAGACCGTTGGTGAGGGGGGAGTGAGAAGAAACGAAAATTAAAGAATCGTTGGAAAAATAATGAAAATTTTCCATCCTCCCCCTTGTCAAAATGGTTTTTTGTGGTATATTATTAGTTAATTCGTGCCGGAGTGGTGGAATGGCAGACACGATGGACTCAAAATCCATTGTCAGCAATGACATGTGGGTTCAACTCCCACCTCCGGTACTGTACCGTGTTGAGTTTAGTTTTTTCAACACGGTTTTTTTGTGTAGGTGTACGGATGGAGTGCATTAAACCTGCGTTGTTGAAGAAAGTTCAGATGGGAGCTGGATAATGAAAGTAAAAGGGAATTGGCGGAATGTCGCGATGTTGACGGCTTTTTTGTCGGCGTTTGGCATGGGAATTTTTTCTCTTGAAATGGTTCATGTCGGCTACGCGGCGGAATATACTCTGGATTTTGAAAATTATCTGAATGGAACGAATACGTTCAGTCAGGGTTCTGTTCCGGCAGATGTGGCAGGAACGGAATATTCTTATACGCACGCTTTTACGACGCAGGGTGCTCCGACAGTTACGATGAATTCCGATTGGGCTGACTGGGGAACGCTTTACGGTCGTGCGGAAGATTGGACATGGAACCGTGGTTTTACCGTGTCGAATGTGGATACGGAGATTCTTAGCGACGCGCGAACGACGGGAAGTGGTGTGGACCGAGTGGCGGTGGATTCTTATGTCTACTCAAGTAACACTTTCGCAGCCGTGGCGGGTGTGACGAATTTTCCCGATGATGGCTTTACGATGAATGTTTCCGGCGCGGACGGAAGTAGTGCGTATGCGGTTCTGCTGGGAATGTCGGATCCATATGAGTCTGGTGGAACGATACGATTTTCGGATACAGTGAGTGTGAAGTCGCTTGATTTCACGAATCCGGCAGGTGCTCTGGCTGTGGCTGCGTATGGAAATAGTTTCTGCATGCCAGCGTCAGATGGAAACTGGGCGAGTGTGATTCTGCGTGGCTGGAATGCTAACGGTGACTTGGTGGGACAGAAAGTCCTGATGCTGTATGATTATACCGGGAATGACACGAATGGCGGTTATACGGTGACGGACTGGACGACGGAATCGCTCGAAAATCTGGAACTGAATCTGTATGGTGAGGAATATTATTATGATTTCGCGTCGGCAAGTCAGCAGATTACGGCTGCGGCGGAGGCGAACGATTTTAGTGGACTCGAGGAGGAAATGTACATCGCGGATTTCGGGAGTTTCGAGGATGTGCTGGAACTGACATTCAACTTTAATGGTTCGGACCGTGGCGAGTGGGGCCTGAATTTCCCGACGTATGTGGCACTGGATAATCTGTTATACTCTTATGGCTCAGACTTGGGACCAGGAGGAGAGCCGGGCGTGAATCCTGACCCAGGAAATCCAGGTAATCCTGATCATCCTGTTTTACCGGGCAGTGCGGTTCCGGAACCGTCCACGTGGCTGTTAGTGCTTCTCGCGTTTCCGTTCGGGTGGTACATGCGGAAAAAATAATTTTATGAGCCTCTCCTCTTTCGGAGAGGCTTTTTTTATCTTTTTTCGGGGAGCTTCTTGACAAAAAAACATAAATCTTCTAAAATAGGTGAAATGTCTTCAATTTTAGAGAACTTTCCTGCTATGAAAGGATTATTTATGAAACGTTTTTCCTCGGTGCTTAGTCGTTTCTGGAGTTTTTGGGTGGTCGGTATTCTTTTCGGAATGCTGAGTGCTGCATGTGTGGCGGAAAATACGTCGGCAGGACGTGTTTCAGCAGAAAATCGTGTAACTGTCGGGACGAATGAACAGTTCCGCGGTCCGGTTGGGCTACAGATGTACAGTTTCCGGAGTGTCGCGAAAGAAGATATGGACGCGGCGATGAAACTCGCGGCGGAAATGGGGTTTCAGTATATTGAAGCGTCGGGTTTCTATGACTTGTCGGCTGAGGAATATCAGGCACTCTTGGAGAAATACCAGCTGAAAGCCGGCGCGAAAAACTGGGGACTGGGTGAGTTCCTGACGGAAGAAGGACTGAAGAAAATCATCCATGAAGCGAAAGTTCTCGACATAAAATACGTCGGAATCGCGTGGTATCCACATAAAAACGGTGTCTTTACCTATCAGGATGCGCAGGAGGCGGTTACGACGTTTAATCGGATCGGCGAGCGACTTAAGAAGGAGGGGCTGATTTTCGTCTATCATAATCATGGGTATGAATTTTATCCGTGGGAAGGCGGAAAAGAGGGGGAAACGCTGTTCGATTATATGATTCAGAATACGAATCCAGAGTGCGTCGCGTTCGAGATGGATGTGCTGTGGACAATTTTTCCCGGAGCGGATCCGGCTACGTTACTGAAAAAATATCCGAATCGTTTCCGGCTCATGCACCTGAAAGACCTGAAAAAGGGCGTAGAAGGAAATCTAAGTGGTGGAACGCCGGTAGAAAATGACGTCGCGATCGGTTCCGGACAGGCGAATTATCCGGAAATTCTGAAAGCGGCGCAAGAAGCAGGCGTGGAGTATTATTTTATTGAGGATGAATCCCCGATTTTCAAGACGCAGGTTCCGAAAAGTCTGAAATATCTGGAATCTGTCTACTGGAAATAAGTCCGTTACCTTAATGCACGTTGATTAACTGAGAGCGCAGACACACGGTCCGCAGTTATGGGAAAAATAGTGATTTTAAGGAATAAAATCCCCCTCAATTACGTAATTTATTAAAAATAGGGCATAAAACGCCTAATATTTTTTGCGAGTGGTGACGCTCGCGCTCCCAGAGTGGGACTGAATCAGCGTTCCCAGAAATCCCAGAGTGTGTTCACATTAACTGAAGAATCGAGGGAGTGTTTATTTTCATAACAGAATTTCCCTATCCACGAAAAAGAAATAATCGTGAAAAGGGAAATTCATTGATTGGACGTAAATACTCCCTAGTTCATTTCCAGCGCGACACGCAGATACTTAGCCGTTATGGATTCTGGATTTCGTGCAATTTCTTCGGGTGTGCCAGTTGCGACAATTCGTCCGCCCATATCCGCCGCTCCTGGTCCGAGATCGATAATGTAATCTGCTGCCTTCATCATCTGGATATTATGTTCTACGACAATCAGCGAGTGACCAATCGACACTAACGCATTAAAGCAGTCTTGAAGCTGCACCACGTCTGCGAAATGTAACCCTGTCGTCGGCTCGTCCAGAATGAACAGACTCCGTTCTTTTCGCGCTGCGTTCATGTAAGACGCCAACTTTAACCGTTGCGCCTCGCCTCCGGAGAGCGTATTCGCAGGCTGTCCGAGCCGAATGTAATCCAGTCCAACTTCCTTCAGATATTTCAGTTTATTCTGAATTCCACGTGATCCACGGAAGAACAGAAATGCCTCCGCCACCGTCATTTCTAGAACTTCCGCAATGTTCCGATTCCGGTAGGTAATATCCAGAATTTCTTTCTTATACCGTGTTCCGTGGCACTGGCTACATTTCATGTATACGTCCGCGAGGAACTGCATGTCAATCGCGATATATCCGTCGCCATTACAGAGCGGACAGCGTCCTTCTTCCGAATTAAAACTGAAATGCCCGGTCGTGTAATTCCGTTTTTTCGCCTCTTTCGTTTCCGCAAAAAGTGAGCGAATTTCATCGAACGCCTTCAGATAGGTGACCGGATTACTTCGTGGTGAGCGTCCGATCGGAGACTGGTCTACTAGAATCACATCATCGACCTGACCACTTCCAAGTAACTCGCTAAACGGTAACGGTTTCGCGTTCGCGTCCTGTTTAATTCTCCGTGCCAAAGCAGGGTAGAGCGTTTTTTCGACCAGTGTACTTTTTCCACTTCCGCTCAGTCCCGACACAACACAGAGACAGCCCAGCGGAAAATCTACATCGAGATTCTGAAGGTTGTTGCCGCTCGCGCCGCGCAGGTGAATCCACCCGGAATCTGTAGGACGGCGGTCCGTCGAGACATGCCCACGCTCTCCGGAGAGGTAACGGCCTGTGAGGGAGTCTTCATCGATTAACATCTCATCAGGAGTTCCCTGAAAAACGATTTCTCCGCCACGCTCGCCGGCATATTTTCCCACTTCGATAACCTGGTCTGCCGCGCGAATAATGACATCATCATGTTCCACGACGATCACAGAATTATCCCGGTCACGGAGCGTCTGAATCGCGGTGAGTAGCTGTTCTGAATTCGCTGGATGCAGGCCGATGGAGGGTTCATCCAGTACATAAAGCATATTCACGAGCGTTGCGCCAAGTGCTGCTGCCAGTGAAACACGTCGCATTTCTCCACCTGAAAGTGTCCGTAACGTCCGCCCGAGCGTGAGATAACCCACTCCCACCGTTTCCAGAAAATCTAGGCGTGAGAGTACCTGACGCAGAATCGGTAGACCAACCTGACGTTCCCAGTCCGAAAAATGCGGTATCAGCCCTTCCAGAAACTTTCGCAGGTCGCAGACTTTCATCTCGCTCAGTTCTGCGATATTTTTTCCTTCAAATTTCGGTTTTTCACCATTTTCCGCGTGTTGATGTGCTCCAATCATCGTCGTGAGCGCGAGTGGCTGAAGACGTTTCCCCTCACATGCTGGACAGGGACGGAAACTCCGCCACCGACTTAAAAATACCCGAATAGGCATTTTATACTTCCGTCGTTCCAGCCACGCGAAAAATCCGTCGATTCCATTAAAATCCGTTCCGGGAATCCCTTCCTGTAATAATTTTTGTTGTTCTGCCGTCAGGTTCACGACTGGTACGTCTGTCGGTAACCCATGTGATGGTCCTTCTTTTAGGACTTTTTCCAGTTCATAGCGATAAGCGGGTGTATTCCATGGCGCGACTGCCCCATCTGCGATCGTCTTGTTCGGATTGGGAATGACAAGATCCATGTCCATGTCAATCGTATTTCCGAATCCCTCGCATACCGGACATGCCCCCAGTGGACTATTAAAACTGAATAGTCGCGGTTCTGGCGTCGCATAATCCACGTGACAGTGTTCACACGACAGTTTCGTACTGTAATGCCGAATCACCCACGGCGCGTCGTTCAGCATAACCGTGTCCCACAGCTCAGCGGAATCGAGTGCCTCCAGTTCCTCTCCAGAAATCTGAATCATAAGGGAACATTTTCCATTTCCGTGCTGGAACGCGGACTCGAGCGACTCGCGGATTCGATTCGCTGGCATTCCGGCAGAAAGTCGGTCGGCGATGCAGTAAATTTCATCCTTTTCCGCCGCATCTTTTGCCATTTCCTCGGTCGGAATTTCTTGTGACAGGTCCCACAGTCGGTTTCCCAACGCGACACGGATAAACCCCGCCTCACGCATATTCTGGAAATGCTCATTCCATGTATTTTCCGCTTTTTCCGACACTTTCCACGTGACCATGAACCGCGTACGTAGAGGAAGAAGCGTCAGAAACTCCGCCACAGTTTCGGACGTGTCCCGATGCACCTCACGCCCACACGCCAGACAGTAAATTGCGCCGATTTTCGCGTAAAGAAGACGCAGATAGTCATACGTTTCCGTAGCAGTCCCGACAGTCGCGCGACTGGATTTCGTCGAAATATTCCCCGCCACCGCGATTGCCGGCGGAATCCCATCAATCTGCTCGGCTTCCGGCTTCTCCAGCTGGTCGAGAAACTGTCGTGTATAGGGCGAAAAACTCTCGATATACCGTCTCTGACCTTCCGCGTAGAGCGTATCGAGCGCGAGAGAACTTTTCCCGCTTCCGCTCACACCGCAGATCACCACGAGTTTCCGATGCGGAATATCGACATCCACATTTTTCAGGTTATGCACGGCTACTTTCCGCAGAACAATCTTTCCGCCTGTTCCCATGTGAAAACTCCTGATGATAAAAAACAAAAAATTGAATAAAAAATATCTACGACGCCGTTACCGGAGGGGGCGGGATTAAATTATCTAAAACCTTTAATCCTCTACCTCGTCAACGCCATAAATTCCCCTATATGTCACTCTTCCGCGTCTAATTCCTCAACAAGTTCAACCGCCTGCGGATATCCTTGCGATGCGGAAAGACGGAAGTATTTATCCGCCTCATCGAGATTCTCCGGCACCCCATCACCCTTCAGGTAACAGCAGGCAAGGTTAAATTGCGCGTGCATTTCTCCCTGTTCCGCCGCCTTCTGGTACCATTTCACGGCCTCCGTCATGTTTTTCGGCTTGTCGTGATGTTCATAATAAACGCCGAGATTAAACTGCGCGACTGCGTGCCCTAACTCCGCCGCTTTTCGGTACCATTCTGCCGACTCGTCATAATTCTGCGACACACCCATACCGTATTCGTAGTGCGTTCCCAGTGAGCATATCGCCTCTACGTGTCCCTTTTCCGCCAATTTCCGAAAAATTTTGAGTGCTTCCTCGTAACTCTGTTCCACACCCTCGCCGTTGGCATACGATAAACCCAAATTATACTGCGCGTCCAGAACCCCCTGTTCCGCCGCTTTCCGGTACCATTTTACCGCCTCGACGTCATCTTGAGGCGCGCCCTGTCCGTAATGATACGCCACACCCAGATTATATTGCGCCTCTGCGTGTCCTTGTTCCGCTGCCTTCCGATACCATTTAGCCGCCTCGCAAAAGTCCTGTTTCACCCCAAGTCCCTTATCATAACAGGTTCCAAGTTGAAACTGCACCTCTGCATCCGTCGGTTCTACAAATTTTTTGGACTTATTCCCACGTAAAACGAATGAAAACACAAAAATCAGAATTCCCACAACACACGGAATCGCAAAAATGATGAACATTTTCATTTTTTTGTTTTTCTCCTGTTTTATATGGAAATTTCATCGATTTCCTGAAAAAACCGATTCGCAATGAACTCCGCCGACTCCGCCCAAAGTGCATTTTCGGTTTCCTGTAACACTTGATACGTATCCGACGGATAAAAAAGTGCAACCGCCTCGGAAAAATCGATATTCATCACACGCTGAATCACGTCCAACACGCCGCGTATCTGAATACAGACATTCATCGTGATATTTTTTCCGTTAAACGTATAAATCGTCTCATTCATACGTATCCCTCCCGACCAGCTGAAGCACCTGCAACGCTTTTTCCGTGTGGAACGAAACCTGATTATTGGCTTTATTGTACTGTAATCGGTCGATCGCTTCCGACGCGCGGAACGTTCCCGACAGATAAAGCTGGACAGTTTCCATCGTGTCATCATCTGCGACGGGACCAATCACGACGTCATAATCATGTTGCGTCCCGCCGAGCGAACGATTTTCCTTCACGAATTCGAGCCATTCTTCATTGAGTGTCGGAAACTCTTTAATACGTAAAGTGTCATTTTTATCAAACAAAAACCGATAAACATAATGGACTTTCTTTCGGTCGCGTAGCCGAAGTCGATACGCCCAGGATTTCGCCTGATTTTCGATGGTTGTGGTATAAAATCCCGCGCCAAAATCCCGAAATTTCTGTGATTTTCCCAGTTCTACCCGTTCAAAATCCGCCGCCGTTCCGTGAAAAAGGACGAGTTGCGTACACTCCGCCCCGATTTCATTCTCGACGAATGTAAAAACCTCCTGAAACGGAATCTGATGAAGGTACTCATGTTGCGCGACGATTTTCTCGAAAATCTGATGTTTCAGAAACAGCTCGCCGACCTCTTTTCCCGTCAATCGTTTCCGAAACGCATACGCTTCCATCGCCATCACGGCAAGAAGCTCCGCGTCAGACTGAATTGTGCGACGATTCTCGTTCATGTAAGTACCTTTTGGCGTTTAAATTTGTGATGTGTCGGAAAGTTGATACGGAGGTGATGAAAGGCTAAACACTAACGCAAGATTCCACCCTGCGGGAGGAACTTGCTAGCCGTCGCGGGGTGACGCCCGTGGGGGAGAAAACATTTTGAAAATTGTTTTCTCCCCAGACCCCTCTTTCAAAAACTTTTTAATCGCGTTCTACGAACGCTTGCTTTTTGATGTGTTTCTTTTTTCTTCTTCTACATCTTTTCGACCGTCTGAATCCCCAGCATTTCCAGTCCCTTTTGAATCGTTCGAGCTGTCAACGCACAGAGGACAAGACGACTGTTACGCAACTCTTCACTTTCCGCACGGAGTACCGGACAGTTTTCAAAGAAGGAGCTGTACTTACTCGCTAATTCATACAGGTATGCCGTCAGGAAGTTCGGGCGGTTGTCACGCGCTACGCTTTCCAGCGCCTCGTCAAAGCGGAGAAGTTCCATCCCCAACGCACGTTCGGCAGGGTGCGTAAACTGCAACGTGGCGGTCTCGCAAATCGCCTCTGCGTCCAGTCCGCTACGGGAGAAAATGCTACGGACACGGGCGTAAGCGTACTGCATGTACGTCGCGGTATTTCCGTTAAGCGCAAGCATTTTATCGTACGAGAAAACGTAATCGCTCTCGCGGTTCTGCGACAAGTCGGCGTATTTCAGCGCGCCAATACCGATTTTCTGTGCCGTCTCCTCGAAATCCTCTTCCGGAATCGTACTCGCTTCATTCTGACGAATTGCTGTCCGGGCGCGTTCCACCGCCTCGTCGAGAAGTCCGTCCAGTCCGACCGTGTCGCCACTGCGCGTTTTGAACGGTTTTCCGTCTTCACCGAGAATCGTGCCGAATTTCACGTGACGCAGGTCGACACCCTCGTAACCGAGCATGCGCGTCACCTCGAAAAAGTTCACGAAATGCTCGCCCTGACGGTGGTCTACCACATAATAAATCGCGTCCGGCTTAAACGTTTCCATGCGGTACTGGAATGTTGCGATGTCCGTCGTTGCGTAGAGATAGGCACCGTCTTTTTTCTGAACAATCATCGGCGTCGAGCGTCCCGGGAAGAAGACACAGACCGCCCCTTCACTGTCGGATGCAAGTCCTTTTTCACGGAGCATCTTCACCACCGCCGGAAGTCGGTCATTATAGAAACTCTCGCCGAGCGTTTCGTCAAACTGAATATCCAGTCGTTCATACGCGTGGTCGATTTCTTTCAGGCAGTACGGCATGATTTTCGCCCACAACGCACGATTTTCCGGGTCGCCAGCGTGTAAACGTTCCACTTCGCGCCGACATTCATCCGCCACTTCTTCGTCAGCGTCCATCTCCTCTCGCGCAATTCGGTAAAGACGCAGAAGCTCCATAATCGGGTTTTCCGCGAATTTTTCTTCGTCGAGATAATGTTTCCAGCCGTAAAAAATCATACCGAACTGCGTGCCCCAGTCGCCGAGGTGGTTGTCGCGGATGACTTTATGACCGAGGAACGTCAAAACACGGCTAATTGAGTCGCCAATAATCGTTGAGCGGATATGTCCCACATGCATCGGTTTCGCGACGTTCGGCGACGAAAAGTCCACGATAATCGTTTTGGGCGTTTCCGTTTTCGCGACTCCCAGACGCTCGTCTTTCGCCGCCGCAGTGAGGGTTTTCAGCATCCAGTCCGAGCTGATTTTCAGGTTCAGAAAACCGGGACCCGCGATTTCAATCGACTCGAAAAGAGCTTCTGAAAGCGGATTTTCCAGCGCGTCGGCTTTAATCATCTCCGCAACTTCCCGCGGTTTCTTTCCGAGCGCCTTCCCCATCGCCATCGCGAAATTCGCCTGATAGTCGCCGAATTTCGGGTCGCTGCAACGACTAATCATACCCAAAAACTTATCCGGTGTGTCGGAGTATTTCGCCAGAACTGGACGAAAAATTTTCTCAAGCAGTGCAGGAATCATTTTTACCTCTTCCCGTGTTATGTTTTCCGTCAGGGAATACGTGAATTAAGGAGCCCCAGAGGGATTCAGAAAGTCTATAATGGAGGAGTTTCAGTGTAATGAAGAAGTGGCTAAGTTGCCGATCGTTCACAAACGGTAAAACGTTGGAACGTCAGTCGTCATACCACCATTTCCTATTTACACTCCCTACAGTCGCTTCATTACGGACTCTATATAATCAGCGTATTTACGGAATGATTTAGTTCATTCAAAATATACGTATACAATCATCTTTTATTATAAACGAAATTAAAATCATTTCAACCCCCACTCCGAGAAAGGACATGGAGGAACTGTCTATTTTTTTGGTTTTTTTGTTTTAAACCTGACGGGATATATAAAGTGTGCAAGATGGTTAAATTCGCCCGAATGCTCTAAATGTGTCAGATAAACAGAAAAGAAACCAATTTTGATTCAGAAAATGGAAAATTTTTTGCAATTTACCCTGATTGGGGGGTTTTCATAATTGAAATATATGGTAAGATTATAATGAGAAGAAATTATATTTATGTTTTTTATTCACATAATAGCATAAAGGAATTCACATATGGGTATCATGGCTTTTCAGTATAAGGTGGCGAGCGACTCACCGATTCTTGTAGCGTATAATCGTGAAGAACGGCCAGACCGACCGTCACAGGCTCCGCGTATTCAGTCGGGTTGTCCGCGTATTATCTGTGGAATTGATCGGAAAGCGGGCGGGACGTGGTTTGGCGTGAATCAACACGGAATGTTTGCGTGTGCTATGAATCGGCCTAAGCGCGAGTTGCCGTTTAATCCGCGTTCTCGAGGTGTTTTATGCCGTGAGATGCTGAATTTCCGTAATCCGAAAGATGCTGCAGAAATGGCGCTGAAGGAGCTTCAGACTGGGAATTACGCAGGTGTGAATTACGTCTGTGCGGATGCGAATCAGGCGTTCGTGGTGTATGGTGGTACGGAAGTTTCGATGCAGGAAATCGAGCCAGGACTGCACATGTTCACGAATGGGAAGATGGACGATTATTACGATGAACGGCAGGAATTTGTGCGTCGGAATCTGACGTTACAGCGTCTGGATTCATCCGTGACGTTCCTGGCGATTGCGAGTAAGACGTTCGCGCGAAAAGCGGCTCCGAACGGTCGGCGTGGGATTATTCTCGCGGACGGCGAAATCCAGACGGTTTCTGGTCTGTTGCTTTCCTTGCCGAAAAAGGGACATGGAGCGGTTCTCCAGTGCACGCCGACATCACCGAGTGACTCAAAATATGAGGATGTTTCCGCACTTCTACGTCAGGTTCTCTCTACGGATCGTGGTGGACGTACGGTAGTGGAAGATGATGTTTTGTAAGCAGATTGCATGAAGAGTGAATTTTGACCCCTTTTAACTCCTATGAGGATGGACTTTCAGATTATGGAAGAAAAGAAGGATTATAATCCAGTTTTAGCATCACTTCATCAGATGCACCGGACATTTTCGGAGTTGATGGAGCGGGTGAATGGCGGTGTCCGTCAGATTCGCGCACTGGAACAGCATATTAAAGAACTGAAGAAGGCTCAGGAAGTTGCGGTAAAAAGCGTACTGAATCAGCGTATTGCCTTGGACGGGAAGCAGGCGCAATTGGAGAGTAACGAGAAAAGTATCGAGCGTCGGAAAGTTCAGCTGGATGAAGCGAAAAATGATCGGGAATTTAACGCGATTCGGGATCAGATAGCGGCTGCGGAAGCTGCGAATGCGGTTTTATCAGACGAGATTCTGGAAGGATTGGATTATCTGGATTCTCTGAAGCAGAAGGCGGAAGACGCGAAAGAGGCGGTTCAGAAAGCAGAAACGCAGTTGGAAACGCGACAGGCACAGAGTCAGCAGGATCGGGAAGATGCAGAAAATGAGATTCGGAGTATGAAGGCCGAGTTTCGAGCGATGGAAGATCGGCTGGACGGCGAGTATAAAATGATGTATCAGCGATTATATGCACAGAAACGATTTGACATGCTTACACCAGTAGAGGGACGGTGTTGTTCGGGGTGTCATACTTCAATTCCAGTCGAGAGAATCGGACAGATTGTTGGTAGCGAGCGGGCTGTAGAGTGTCCGTTATGTGGCCGAATGCTGTATGTATGTGGGAATTATCACGTTTAGACGGCGTGTTTCGTCATTTCCAGCATGTTAAATCATAAAAAAACGTTCCTCCGGATTTCTGAAGGAACGTTTTTGTTTTATTTTATAACGAATCAAGTCATTTTATTGGATTTTAGGAAAGGATTCCAGACCGTTGGAGGTTGGTTTCCAATTTCTGAATCACATGGGACAGATTGGCGTTATAATCGGAGGAGTCATCTGCGCCGTCCCAGATTGAACTCTGGTCCTGAGCTACGAAGCGGCCCTGGCAGTGTGGACATGTGAGCGTCATACCAAGATAACGTACCTGAATCTGCATTCTTCTTCCACATGTTGGGCACTTTTGAATGTAAAATCCTTTGGATTCCATTTTCTCTCTCCTTTATAGGTTTATGCTGAATTTTACAGCAAGATCGCTTCTTTTTTTACGGTTACACTGGAAATTTACCAATCGAACAGAGTGTAAATTGTTTTCATGAAACAATTCCCTACTAAAATTATATTAGTGATGAAAAGGTCCCCGAAACATGTTTAGCTCCGTGCGGACGGTATGACAACGAACTACTCACGAAGATAAGAAGAATTTAACCAACGTGAGTTTATTTTATCAGATTTCGCGAAACTTTCAAGGGGGGGTGGGAGAATTTTTGGGAATTCGAGACGCAACGAAAAATGGCGACAGGCCGAAACCCGTCGCCGAAGGTAGAAAGGACTATATTATACCCGACGCACTGTAAAATTCACTTTACCGTCATTTTTGTGTTACTGAAATGACTACCGAAAGGACCCGCCCTTCCCTGAATTTTCTAGTGGAATCAGTATAAAATTATTTACGATTCTTCAAGGAAACCGAGGTTTTAGAACCGTTTCGTCAGCGTGGCTGTCACGTTCTGGGTGGAGGCGTTGTCGTACAGAACGGCATTATAGTCTGCGCTGATCGAGAGCGTCTGCGCGTCGTCGAAGTACCAGTAACCACCGGCACCCAGCGTCCACGAATCACGCCCCATCGCAGCACCCTGAACCATCCAGTCACCCATGTTATTCGTCATGTGGACCGTGGCGGCGTCATCTTCATCGAGCTGATGACCATAGAAGATACGCGCGCTCAGACCACCCTGTTTATGGCACGGGGTGAAGGCGGCCGACATACCGACGCGGATGGTGTTCCGACTGTATTCGATACGGTCATAATGGAACGCCTGCGAGTGGACAGCCATCATCATATCTGGATTGTCGATCGCGTTACCCTGTTCGTCGAAACCGTACATCCAGTTATGTTCCGAGTCGAAACCAACTGTCGGACGCAGAACGAGGCGGTCGCTCAGCTGAAGGCGTTTTGCGAGGTAGAAGGTCGCGGTAAAGGTGTTACCGGTCGTTTCACCCGTGAACTGATGGCCGATGTTGTTGAAGTAGACCGTACGCTGCCAATCGAGGGACTGGGCGCCGCCGCCGATGAAGGCGTTGAATTCCCAATCCTGACGCCAACCGAGGAGTTTCTCGAAATGCAGGGCGAACTGGAAGTCTTCCATGTCGATGTTGGAGGCATAACCACCCTGACCGATGGTGTCATATCCCTCGAATCGGCCACTCTGATTCATTTCCGGACCGGAATAGGCGAACAGGATACCGGCGGAGAGTGAATCGCTCAATCGACTACGGAAACCGGCCAACACGCCAGACCGCTGGACTTTATAGGAGTCGTATTTCACGCCGTCCCGGGTATGTTCATCGCCTTCAATTTCGGAATAGGAGTAGCTGACCCACGGAGTCCAGGTACGACCGGAATCGTAGTTGTCATAAGCCATCGCGGACGAAGAGGTGGAATCCGCTGGTGTACCCTGTGCCGTGACCGGCATATTCTCTTCCTGACCGCGCGTCGACACACCGCCGACGCCCAAACCAGCGCTAAACGGACTACCGATTGACCCCAAGTGCTGTGTCATCGTCGGCACGTTCTCGATACCGGACCCACGAGAGAGGTTGCTGATGGTATTCTTCACCTTTCCAGCATCTTCTTCATTATACAACGCGTCGTAAAAGTCCTGCGTCGTCTTGGAATCCAGCCCACCGATACCGTTCACATTTGCGTTCGTTCTGTTCGTATCCAACTGCGCAGCATATTCCTGCTCCTTCTCCGTCATGCCATTATCTGCGGCGAATTTGGCTGCGTCAACGGAATTGACTTTAATTGCTCCAGTTGTTTCGTCATATTCAGCTTTAACAAGTTGGGCTTTACCGAAAAGCTCACTCAAATAAGTGGCTTTGTCTGTGATAATAGTAGCAGTTCTTGCATTTTTTTCCCATGTTTTGAAAGTCGTTGGATCTGTTGGAGTTCCAGAATTTTCATAGTCATAGGTTACCGTTGCAATTCTTGCGTTTTTATTGAGATTGATGGTTAGAGCTGTACCTGAATCCACTTCGGAAACTCTGTCATACCAGACTTGAGTCATACTCCCAAATTCGATATTAGTTGCATTGATATTTGCAAGAGTGGTACACCCATTATTAGCCTGACCTGCGTCAAACCAAATTCGCGCACCATTGACCACATCGTTCTTAACGATTCTATTATCCTTTGTTGAACGATAGTTACAACCATCATAAAATTGTATTGAAAACGCATTAATTGTAGCGGCTTCGCTTGTCGTATCATCTCCACGATAAAATGCGAGCATACCAGCTTGAGTTACTTCATAAGTGTCATTATCTAATAAACTATACTCTTCGCCAGAGATTGATACGGCTGATAATCCGCCGTTTTTTCCCAAAACCGTTCCTGCAGTTAATGCAATAGTACCTTCTTGTGTTCCGGTTTCCCCCTCCCAGTTAGTAGTGTCATTATTATCAAATACAAAAGTATTACCATTGTAATGGCTCAATCCGTATGCAGTTCCATCATTGGTTGCGCCGTATGTACGAACATACATATCTCCTGTCCCTGTAAGGGTTGTGGAACTAGCGTACCCATCATCAATGACTTTTTCAATATTTTCACGAGTTGCGTCCCATTGGATTGCAGTTACGTTGCCTTTTTCATCTTTGGTTGCATACCAAATATTGGCCGTAGCGTTAGTTGCATTTTTAGCAATGTTACTTATCATCCATGTTGAATTCTGGAAAGCAACCAAATCTACACTAGTAAATAAACTAGCACTTTTATAATCTGTATCCAGTGCACCCTTAGTTACGGTAGCGGTAGCGGTTCCTTTGGTTGTTGGTGTACCAAATAAACTAACCTTGCCACCATCAATATTGACTTTACCATTAATGTCAATGCCGCTACTTACATTATAAACAGTTGGATCTTTACTATCTTGTATTGCACCAACAAACACGTCAGAAGTACCATCAAGGAGAACATAACCTCCATTGGTTACATCAATGGCAATACCGTCTTGGTTGGAATTTATTATCTGATGCCCGCAATGTGCGAAAAGGTCTGTTGCATCAGCTGTAATACTGTCATAAACACTTTTACCCATGACTTGAACTGTTGCATCTGTAAGATCAGTAGTGGAAGTTGGAGGGCTAAGATTTGCCGATACATTTAAATCAGCAAATGTATTAGTACCATTAAAATATATAACAGTCCTTCCGTCAATTAAGTTTTCTTGGTCTACAGCATTTGCGGAGATAGAAAGCGCTCCCCCTTTATTGGAAAATTCAACATCTAATTTTTTCGTAAGGTTAACAGGTTCGTTAATGTAAACCGAATTTGAATTTAAAGGATTGGAAGAAACGACAATCTTTCCCCCTTCTCCCCAATTAAAATAATTATTTTGCGAATCTAAATCATCTGGTCCCAATATAACAGCGCATCCTTCTGGACGGACAAGACCAGTTGTATCAATCTTTAATGTACCACCAGCCATAGTTATCGTAGCGGTGGTGTTGTTTTGATTAAGAGTAGATGATGAAATTACCAATTCGTCAGTTACTGAAGTATCTGTTGCAACAGCACTTGGAATGAACGTTTGTCCCCAGACATTTCCTCCTAGTCCGACGATAGCGGCGAGGAGTGGGCAGGCGAGGTAGCGGAGGACGGTGCGACGTCCAAGAGGCGTCAAGAATCGTAGTAATGACGTAGCATGACGAATGTCCGTACGCGTAGCGTGACGTGTCGTTTTCATTGGATTGTTCCTTCCTTGAAACAGTGTGTTAGTCTTTTACATAGAAACATACCTCTCCCATGAACGCATACAAATCCCATTGCGCGCTGTGAGATGGATTGTGGGGTGCACAATTCAACGATGTTTCTACGAATCCCATTTTTCAAAACATGAACACATATCCCTGTGTGTTCCGTTCAGTAGTTTAAATTTCGGCAGTAACGATTGTATAGTTTAGAACAAAAATCATTTTTAGAAAAATATAGTGAAAATTGTATAGAAATTTTTCCGAAAGTAAAAAAAATAAAAATTTTTGAGAATTTTTAAAAAAGTATGTCACAAAACGGGTTTTAAAACCCATATTACTATAGGCGGGGAATTGTCATTTTAGCAACTCTGAAAAAAATAACTTCCCCTCCTTGTTTACTATGACATTTTGTGTTATAGTATAGAAAGCATGTGTCATTGCCCGTTTTGGTGACACGGTCAAGCCCCGTTGCAACTTAGATTACCCTTAAGATTGGGGCTTGACTGCTTTCTTTTGAAAGCATTTTATACCCGATACACGATAAAATTTTGCTTTACCGTTGTTTTGCTTGCAGAAACGACGGCCGGAAGTCCTCCTTCCCTGAATTTGAAGTGGAATCAGTATACATTTATGGAGTTTTGTCATGTGTAAATTTCACTGTTTGTCGGCAATCGTAATGTTCATTACGTGTGTTTCGATAAATATGTTCGCAGAAGGAAAAAATATCGCAATTTTAATTGGTCCATCTGAGTATGACTGCGCGTCGTTTGATGCAAGCGATTTACATATTGAGAATGATGTCCGTGAGCTGGAAGAACGCTTTCGGAATGGTATGGCGTCGGAACTTTTTGATGTGCATGTGCTGGTTGGTGAGAAAGCTACGAAAGAGAAAATTGAGTCGGAACTGAAGAATACGCTGGCTTTGGAGAATTGTGACGGCGTTGAGACGGCGATTGTTTTCTTTAGCGGTCACGGAATGGTAAGCGCTAGTGATAATGAACGCGTTCTGTTGGCGGTGAAGGATAGTGACGATCTCGATGAAACGACACTTCTGTCGGCACAGTGGGTGCGGGAAGTTTTACGTGATAGCGGTGTGCCGAATTGCCTATTTTTGATTGATGCGTGTTACTCTGGCGGAACGAAATCTGCGATCGACGCGGGTGAGGTGATTGAGCGTGAAGAAGTAATGCCGGGAGTACTGACGCTGGCGAGTAGTTGTAACTCGGAGACGAGTGGAACGTGGCTGGAAAAGGAGATGTCTAATTTTTCGTACTGGCTGAATGAGGCGCTGAAGGGGTATGCCGACCGGAATCGAGACGGAACGATCTGTACGGAAGAGCTGGCGACGTATGTGGCGGAAAATCTGGATCTGAAAACGAAATTACAGCATCCAGTGTTACTGAAGAGTGAAGATACAGAACATTTTGACTTGTGCCGACCGCGTGCAAGAAATATTTATTCGGTTCTGGATGATTTTGCGGACGAGATTATTACGTATGCGGACTTGAAGGGCGTGGAGGAGATTTCGACGGATGGATTTATTCCACTTTCTGGAAAAGGGACGATGCGCTCGGTTGATTTTGAGCCACTTGATTTTAATCGGTTAAAGACGCTCTCGACTTTCTGCACGAGTGAGCTTGAACGGCGCATTCCGATGCGGAGTAAGAATAAAGTGAAATTGGCGAAGAACGCGGAAGAAGAATTGGCGGTTATGGATTGTACGCTGGAACAGAAAGGGAAATATTATTTCCTGACGTGTAATCTTCGTTTTGCGGAAGATGTGAAAACGTCGGCAGTGAATATTTCCCAGCGAGTGTTGACGAAAGCGACGTATGAGACATATGTGAAACCCACGCCCTCCTATTCGGTGAGCGGTGTGTCGTCGAGTTCCACCATGACGTATAATCGGAATTACGTTCCATGCGCAGTCGGAATTGAAGTGAAAGACCCGTCCGGTGTTTATCGGCCACGTATGATGGAGCGGATTAATGGGCAGTATTATATCGCACTTGATGAGGGAGAAGTTTACCGGATTGCGTTGCAGTCGTATCCACAACCGGGAGAGCGACCGATTCGGCTGGGAGCGCGTATTCTGGTCGATGGACGGAATCTGATTCCGCAGGCACTTGCTCCGGTGAATGAAGCGAAATTCCGTATCGTAGATGAACCGACGCAGTCGGATTCAGTTTCCGGCGCGATTTCCGGACAAGGAAATGGTCAGGGAAGTGGAAATGGTCAGGGAGCCGGTGTGGTTGCAACTCCGTCAGCGGTTGAAGCGCCGATTCTGCCGATGGACCTCTCGCATTTCTTCGTGCTTGGCGGAGAGAAGCTGGATACGTTCTCGAATCAGAATACGCTGTATCATTTTATGGGATTTTTGAAGGCGTTGGGCGAGAACGCGGAGTATCGCGAATTTTTGGTGGCACCTGTGGATCAGACTGCCGGAAGCGTGGAGCATATCGGATTGATTACGGTCGGTTGCCACAGTCTGAAAATGGTCCCGACTCAGGCGGTGACGCGTGGAACCGTAGAAGGACAGGCGGGACACGTGCGTGCGCCGATTCTGAATGGACTGACGACAGATGAATTATTACAGATGATTCATATTCGTTATGTGCCGTCCAGTGAAATGGAGATGCACCGACAGGGTGGGAAATCGGAAATGGTTCAGTGGGCGAAATAATCGTGATGTAGAAAAATTCGCTGAGTCGCACAGAATATTAGTGAATCGCACAGAATGGGGCAGTGAACCTGAGTTGAGGCCTGAGTAAAGACACAAGCGAAAAGTGGAATAAGCGAGATAAAGATGAAAACGTTGGTTTTTTGGGGATTCGTGTACGGCCTAGTAACGGTTCTGGGCATGAATCTGATCGAGGTGGCACAAGGCGCGGAAGTTATTCGGCGCGCGATTGTAATTGATACGTCGGAAACGAATGAGGCGAGTAAACAGGGGTACTCGGTCGCACTTGAGAATTTCGTAAGAAGTCTGGAAGCGACGGGGATTCTGCATAATCAGATCGTCTTACTGTCGGACGTTCATAAAAAACCGACGCAGAACGTATGGAAAGCGGAATTGAGAGCACTGGTGGCTGCGGCGAAAAAAGAACAAGAGTCGCTAGATGAGTTACAGATTTATATTTCGGCATGTGGCGTGTCGAATGGTGTACGGGATATGCTCGTTCCGTCAGGTGTACCACTGGAGGAAATTGAATCGACAGAAGATAGACGCCTGATTTCCGTAGAGGAATTGGAGAAGGAAATTCTCGAGACACACGCAACTCGTATTTTCTTGGTGATTAACTTTAAAGCGTTTAAGACGGTCACACGCTCGTCGGGGAAACAGTCGTCACTGAATAATATAGATATTCGCCGTTACCGTGGTCTGGAGTATGGTGAATATTTTGATGATGAGGAAGAAATGGAGGAGGGAACGGACGCGGAAGCGGGAGCGGAATCTGGTAGTGAAACGGAATCCGGCCACAGACCGGGAACGGAAAATGTGGCGCCTCAAGAGCACCATGTACTACGAATTGTGACGCGGAATCAGGACATGAGCGGAGCGCAACTGGATAATTTTTATCAGGTAATGCAGACGGGACTGGAAGGATACGCGGATATTACAGGGAATAACGACGGTGAAGTTCAGGTTGAGGAATTGGCATATTATCTGCGGGATAACTCGAGTACGGAAGTGGAAATTTGGCGGAATGGTAACGTGAGTTTTTCACTCGCGAAAGCCCGTCGTCGACTGCAGATTCCGGATGGTCTTTTTCAGGAATTAGGGAATACGTTTACCAAGCAGGAGTTCCGGCAGGAAAGAGACTCTGCATTCAGCCGTGAACAGAAAAAATCGGCGACTAC
>JAUNAI010000244.1 GCA_030527705.1 Planctomycetia bacterium
CTCTCCGGATTTCACGCTCTCCCCTGCCCCACGGTTCATTTCCACAACAACCCGAAACGCGAACCACGTCGCCTGCCGATTTAGATTCTTCTCATCATGTTGTGGCAAGAGGTTCACTCTCCATGTATTCTCCTTTCCCTCTACTTTTTCCACATCTCCAATCGATGCACCGGGAAAATCCGTCTGAAACAAAATTTCCATTCCTGTAGCAATCTGTGTCGCCAATAATACGCTCGCACATAACATGCTCGCACAGATTAAAATAAAATACGTTTTTTTCATTATCCCCTCCTAAAAAATAATTCTTCATCTAATTATAACCGATTTTTCAGTTTTTACAAGAATACAATGAATCATTTCGACTTAAATTTTAAAAAGACAGAATAAACAAAAAAATCCCTTACTCTTTAAAATATTTATATCACTTTTTCGTATTTTTCCCAAAATTTCCCGAAACCACTCTTGCCAAAAAATGGAATATCGGCTATTAATACGATGTTATTTGTTCACTTGGTCCGAAATTCCTTCAATCCACACAGTAATTATAATGAGTAATTGTCCGGGTTATTTCCGTTTTCGTATCACCGACGGAGTGAGAATTCCTACCGTTTTCGGTCAGAAAGTACGTAGCTCGGCTTTCTCTGAAGTGATGAAGTATTTTCTGACGACCTATTTTCTGGCTAAACAGATTCTGGTGAGCTCTATACTCGCTGGCATTTTCGTTTTTGGTATTCTAGCTGGAATGCTTTCTGGAACACTTTCAGGAACGCTTTATGCTCAGGTCGGCGAAGGGAGTGCGACGTTACCTCCGGAACCCGCTCCACCAGGAGCGTCATCCTTAGGTTACCAAGATCCATATCAGGCGCCAATGAACTCTTCACGTCCACTGTTGAGCAATCCGCCGTCGAATCCGTTTAACTCACTGAACCTGACTCGCGCAGATGGAAGCACGAAACTGTTTCAGAATTGGGGAATGGATGTCACACTGATTACGCCGAAAGGCTCAAGTAATAATATGGGACTATTCCGATTCGACGTACATGGGAATATCGCAATTCCATTATTTGCATCGCAGGAAAATCCGCTATTACTGGAACCCCGTTTCGCAATGAACTTCTGGAACGGTCCAATTTCAGGAACGTATGACATGCCCGGACGGACGTATGATGCGTCGCTCGGTGTCCGTTGGTTACCGAAATTCCAGTTAGCATCCATGGCAACCGCGCTGGATTTCGACCTGTTTTTCAGTATCGGTGTTTACTCCGATTTCCATAAAGCTACCGCGAAAAGTTTCCGCTTTCCAAGTTGGGGATACGTCTCTTTTGACGTGACGAATAACATTAAAGCGAAAATCGGTGTGTGGTATCTGGACCGTGTAAATCATAAAATCTTCCCATCTGGAGGTGTTATCTGGACACCGAATGAGCAGTGGGAATTCCAGATTCTCTTCCCGAATCCCCGTGTCACTTATCGGCCAGCTGGTGCGACACTCCGTGATATGGCACTTTATGCGCGTGGTGAGTATGGGGGTGGAAGTTGGGCCGTTGCTCACGAGTACGGCGGCACACAACGCACGGATTATAACGATTATCGGCTTATGTTTGGTATGGAATGGCATGGTCGTGCTAACGGAAAGGGATTTTTTGAAATCGGCGTTGCTTTCGCACGTGAAATTTACATCGCAGATGAACGTCATGGAAAAGACCTAAATGCTGGTTTCATCCTACAATCCGGATTTAATTTCTAAAGAATTCCTGATTAAGAAGATACCGTTAAAAAACCATAGATACTGTATGTGACACAGTTGAAAAACTTATGCGCTTGGAGGGAATCTTCAAGGAAATAACATCTTCCCCTCCTAGTGCCTACATCACGAGAAAATCTTCCGCAGATGTTACACTCTTCCTAAATCGCTATTAAAATTAAAATTTATCCCCATACCTCTTGACTTTTTCTACCAAAACTGCTATACTGAAGAAAATGTAGTTCCTGCCTACAGTTAAATTCACAATTAAAAAGGTCCTAGTTAAAGATACCTGATAAAAGAAAGGTCCAGCCCATGCTTAAGTCGGTTTCGCGTTGCATTTCCGTATTTTTCCTTATCGCGCTCATGTTGGCGTGTATTTCTCTGGTGATAGTGCAGACAGCACAGACGGCCTCCGCTGCAGAAGTTACTTTCGAGGATAACGGTGCTGAAGTGAAGGTCCTGATTGACGGAAAACACTTCACCTCTTACCAGTACACTTATGGAGTGAAGCCGATTTTCTGGCCAGTTTACTCTCCAGACGGAAAAGGTCTAACGCGTGATTATCCGATGCGTGACCCACGACCGAGCAAGTTTCCGTATGATTCATATGACCATATCCATCAGCGTTCCGTCTGGTTTACACACGGCGACGTGAACGGATACGATTTCTGGTCGGAGTGGCCCGGGAAAAACTGTGGTGTGATTCTCCATCAGGAATTCATCAAGAAAGAGGCTCCGACGTTCGTGACGCGAAATTTATGGATGGTTCGTCCAGATAAAAACCTGTTAACTGACGAGCGGACTTACACTTTCGGTAGCGACGCGTATGGAAACTGGATTGACATGGAAGTGAAGCTAATTGCAAGCTTCGGCGACGTAACCTTTGGCGACACAAAAGAAGGAACCATGGGCATCCGTGTCCCCGGTATTCTGGAAGTGAATAAGAAACAGGGAGGAAAAATCGTCAACGCGGAAGGACTCACCAACGATGCTGCGTGGGGCAAGCAGTCTCCATGGGTCGACTATTCTGGTGTGATTGACGGTAAGAACTGCGGTGTGGCGATGATGAACCATCCAACGAGCGCGCGGTATCCAACTTATTGGCATGTCCGCACTTATGGATTATTTGCTGCGAATCCATTCGGTGTCCGTGACTTTACCGGCGATAAGAACCAGAATGGTTCCCTCGTCCTACGCGACGGCGAGAGCGTCACCTTTAAATATCGTCTTTATTTCCATCGTGGTGATGTGACTGAGGCGGAAATCGCGGAGAATTTCAAAAATTACAGTGCTCAGTAAATGGTGAGGAGGCACATAACGACCTATCATGTTTTAAACCCGAAAAAAACGAGTTAAAACAGCTTACTTAAAAATTCTAATTCCGTGACAATTACATTTCATCTCGAAAAATACGGGATGAAACGTAATTTTTTATAAAAATTTCATTTTTAACGTTTTTTTTCTAGTGTTCTAGGAACATTTTATACTCTAATTTACGAGACGAAACGCCTTTTCTCTGGAAAAAATCTTTTCACGATAAAGTTTTATCGTTTCTAGGGAATATAAAGAGTGTTTTCTCTCGGAAAACTCAGTCCAAAACCGGATTTATGAAAATCGTATTATTTCAAAAACACAAAATATTTTCTCAAAAAAATTAAAAAAATTTCACTAATTTTCACGTTTTTTCATCGTTTTTCGACGATTTTTCACCCAAATCAGGAAAAATTCTCAATTTTCGGATGCCTCAAAAACCTGTTCTAGTTTCTTTTTTGCATGTTACTTTTTTCATAAAATCAAAAAACTTCCCGACTTTCATCATCATATCTATTTAGATTCACTTAATCAGTGGTTACTAAGAAAAGTGTTAAATTTTTAAGAAAAAATGGGAGGTCGCCAAAATACGGAGCCTCCCACTCTACTTTAGATTCTTATATTTTACCCATTAATTTTTTTCGTAATTTCCGTAACCAACTCATCCTTATGAACACGCCACTGTTCCAGCGTATCACGATCACGGACGGTCACAGTTCCATCTTCCAGCGTCTGGCTGTCCACGGTAATGCAGTACGGCGTACCGATTTCATCCTGACGGCGATACCGACGGCCAACGGCACCTTTTTCATCATAGAAAGTCACGAAATGTTTCTTCAGTTCGCCATAAATTTCCGACGCAACTTCCGGCATTCCATCTTTCTTTACAAGCGGGAAAACGGCCGCTTTTACCGGAGCCAGACGCGGATGGAAGCGCAACACAACACGTTTCGACATCTTTCCATTTTCGTCCGGGCATTCATCTTCATCGTACGCCTCACACAGGAATGCCAACGTCGCACGGTCCGCGCCTGCCGACGGTTCCACAACGTGCGGAATATAACGTTCACGCGTCTGATCATCGAAGTACGACAGGTCTTTTCCGCAACCACGATATTTCGGCTTGCCCGCCTCATTCAGCTCGACTTCCAACTTCCCATCACGGTTCACAAGTTTCCCTTCCGAGTGACTCCGTAAGTCGAAATCACCACGGTGCGCGATACCTTCCAACTCGCCGAATTCACCTTCCGGCAGGAATGGGAACGCATACTCAATATCCGCAGTTCCGACGCTGTAGTGCGCCAATTCTTCCTGTTCATGCTCACGCAGACGAAGTTTATCGCTCGCCAGTCCCATCTTGATGTACCACTGGAAACGGCGATTCCGCCAGTATTCATACCATGCGCGCGACGTACTCGGTTCACAGAAAAACTCACATTCCATCTGCTCGAATTCACGAGAACGGAACGTAAAGTTACGCGGCGTGATTTCATTCCGGAAACTCTTTCCCTGCTGAGCGATACCGAACGGAATACGGATACGCGTACTGTCTATGACGTTCTTGAAGTTTACAAAAATTCCCTGAGCCGTCTCGGGACGGAGGAACGACGCGTCATCATCACTTCCCAGAGCACCGACGACCGTCTTGAACATCAGGTTAAACTCACGCGGAGACGTCAACGTTCCGAGATATTTCGCTTCCGGGGCTAGAACCTGTGAGAAATCTTCGATTTTTTCAAGAGAAATCAGTTCATCATCGAATTTCATCTGGTCCGCGTCTTTCGCACGGAGATTAAAGAACTTCTGCGCACGAGCGTGAATACTCTCGTCCCAGCTATCCGCGTTCGGGTCACCGAGCACGAAAACACGCTGACCTTTCGCCTCGACCCACCGGCCACGGAGCTGGTCATAACGGTAACGGCGTTTCGATTCAGTACAGTCAACCATGAAATCATGGAATAGGTCATAATGCCCCGAGCACTTCCAGACCTGCGGATGCATGATAATCGTGCAGTCCAGACCAGTCATTTCATACTTGGAGGGAGCACCCTCATCCTGTTTCTGTTCATTATGCGTCGCGACCATGTCCTGCCACCACGCATTTTTCACATTCCGTTTCAGCTCGACGCCGAGCGGACCGTAATCCCAGAAGCCATTCAGACCTCCGTAAATTTCACTTGACTGAAACAGGAAACCGCGTTTTTTGCACAGCGCGACCAATTCTTTCATTTCCATGATTTACTGCTCCTCGTGATTACGCAGGGAAACCACGTTTACATGTGATATATGATATATAATAAACGTATAATTCAAAATTTCCTACTATTCTACCATAAATTCAGAAAACGTCCAGCCCCCGTCCCCTATTTATTCCCAAAAATTGTAAATTCTAGCGAGAAATTAAAATTTTAGAAAAAAAGGTGAAACCGTTCTGTTCCACCCTTTTCACTCATTTCAAATTAAACCACTTACGCAAGATACACACACTTACGCGCCAATTTCCTCAATCGATTTCAGCGTCAACTCATGCAGAATTCCATTCGACGCGCACACACCACGATTTTCTTTCAGCGTGGAACCGAGACCGAAATTTAACGGTTTTCCATCGAGGTCCGTGATTCTTCCACCCGCCTCTTCCACGATAATCGAGCCAGCCGCCTGGTCCCAGATTTTTTCCTTATAATCCGGCATCTTCGGAGAAATCAGTCGGAACAGCAACTCACTCTGTCCCGCCGCCAGAATCGCGTATTTCGCCTGAGAATCCATTCCGAAAACACGCGTCGCGCCGATTTTCTCGCACAGAATATCAATCTGTCCCATGTTCGTGTGTCCTGCTTCTACAGAACGTAAAACGGATGCCGATTCTGGATTCGCACAGTCCGAAACATGAAGTTTATCGAATCCAGCATAAGTTTCCGTTCCAGCCTCCTTTCCCACGTTCA
>JAUNAI010000245.1 GCA_030527705.1 Planctomycetia bacterium
CGAAAAGTTGACAAAAAGTTGACGAAAAGTTCGAAAAATCCAGAAATTTGAGAATTAAGGCTTGTGGAAGTTTTATGCAAGACCGTGGGTTTAAATCCGCGGTTTTTGCATTTTAAAGTGTTTTTTCCTATAAAATTCCAAAAAATTCGCAAAATTTTCAAGAAATTCCCTTCCGGCCCTTGACAAAACGCCGATAATTTATTAAACTGGCATGTATACACAACATATTTTAAGGTTTCTTGCCTTTTGGGGCGTTAAGAATGTTAAAATGTTGGTGTAAAGTAAAATAACCTCCCCTAACCCACCTTATAATAAGGAAAAGGAACTGAATTATGGCATTCAAAACACATCGTCGTAATTTTCTGAAGTCGACCGCTGTCGCCGGTGCTGGTATGTTCATCACCAGTGACCTTTTGGCGAATGAATCCCCAAACGAAGTCGTCCGTTTCGCGACCATCGGTATCGGTGGTAAAGGTACAAGTGACTCCAATGACGCGAATCGTTTCGGCAAAGTGGTTGCGTTCTGCGACACGAACCGGAATCAGCTTAAAGGCGGTGAAAAACGCTTTAAGGAAGCGAAAGGTTATGAAGATTACCGCGTGATGTTTGACGAAATGGCAGATAAATTCGACGCTGTCACCGTCAGTACTACCGACCACATGCACGCAATTATCGCACTGACCGCAATGAAACATGGCAAGGCGGTCTTCTGCCAGAAACCTCTCACGCGTACCATCTCCGAAGCACGTAAACTTTCCGAAACCGCGAAGGAAAAGAATCTTGTCACTCAGATGGGTAACCAAGGCGTCGCTTCTCGTTCTACGCGTGAAAGTATCGCGTTGGTTCGCGCGGGTCTTGTCGGTACGGTAAAAGAAGTTTATGTCTGGACGAACCGTCCGGTTTGGCCCCAGGGTGGCGAACGTGGTGAAGGCCAACCTGTCCCGCAGCACCTCAACTGGGAAGCATGGATTGGTAACGCTCCGATGCGTCCGTACGTTCCCGGTGCTTACGACCCGTTCGCATGGCGCGGTTGGTGGGATTTTGGTTCCGGTGCTCTCGGTGACATGGCATGCCATACGTGCAGTGTTCCTTACAACGCTCTTGAAATGAAAAACCCGACTTGGGTACAGGCGATTACGTCTGGTCACAATTTCGACAGTTTCCCGAAATGGAGCGAAATTCACTTCGAATTCCCGGCTAACGATTGGCGTCCGGGCTTCAAAGTTACGTGGCTTGACGGCGGTAAAAAACCGGATCCGTCCCTCCTCGGCGGTCAGGAACCGGCTGGCTCCGCGTTCCTCATCATCGGCGACAAGGGAACATTCTACTCTCCGAACGATTACGGTACCGAACGTATTTTGATTGGCGAATGCAAAGATCGTGAAGCGGAATTGTTGGCGAAAGTGCGCGAAGACCTCGTCACAGCTGACGAATACGGTGGACACTTCGGCGAATTCGTGGAAGCCATCAAGCAGAATAAACCGCTTATGCCGTTCTCGAACATGATCACCAAGTCCGGTGGTCTGACGGAAACGATTCTTCTCGGTAACTTGGCTGTTTGGGCCGCGAACGAACCGGAAAAACTGGGCGAAAAAGTCCTCTGGGATGCCGAAAATATCAAAATCCTCGGCGAACCGAAAGATCGTGCTCGTCTCGAATCGTTGGTTTATCCGAAATATCAGAACGGTTATGAAGTCTGAAACCCATAAAAAAACTGCATTAACTGCAACGTAGTCGCGATTAAAAGGTTTTTAAATTTTTTGTGGTAGAGTCTGGGGATGAAACAATATTCAAAATGTTGTTCCTCCTCAGATTTTTTCTTTAATAAATTTTTATGTTTTAAGTATCTTACTTATTCCTCTTTTATCTTAATCTTAACCACCATATTGAGCCGTTCAAAAATCTCCATCAATTCCGGCGTAAACAAAAATTCCAGACAGGAAAAATTTCTCAATTCTTCCTGTGTCAGGGAAATCCGCAGTTCCAGCTTCGCGCCAGCGTTTTCTATTTCCAGAAAAAGGGATTCCCATTCCGTCAGCATTTTTTCGACGGTTTCGTGAAGATTAAACGCAGAAGAGTGATCCCAAAAGGGCAAAATATATTCCCCGTCACGCTTTCTATACTTCTTGGAAAAAACGGGAAATCGTTTTTCATCCAGATAGCGGATACGTAATATTACGTTCATGAATTCTTCTCCTTTTTTCGATTTTCGTCAAGAAACAAAGCGCGAAACCAGCGTTTTTCAAGTTTTCTCCGATCTTCTTTCAAATTGATTTCTTCTTTGTCTTCCTCCTCATTTTCCATCTCACAGTCCGACGAACGAAATGAAACACAAAACATTCCATGATACGCCCCAAATCCATACCAGTTCTGCGTAACATTCAAGTTGAACTCACCATTTCTCTCCAAAAACAGTATGACGTCCATAAATCTCACATCAATCTTAAACGTGACGTCCAGTGAACGCATGAGCATGAATGTTTCTGCCGACCAGAGAAATAAATCCTGAATTTTCCTCCGCGTATCCTCCCACGTTTCTGAAGAAAAATCGAACGTGACGAACGAATTTTTCTCTATATTCTTTAATGTTTCCTCATTTTCGACATATCCTCCCCAAAATTCGGGGTCTTTCTCCATGCCCAACTCATGTATTTTCCTCATTTTCTCCAGCGTCACATGATGGAGCGTCAAAACCGTGTGCGTTTTCTCCTCTTCCTTCCCCTGCTCCGTTCTCGTTCCTCCAACAAAACCGGCTGAATCGCCATACGAAAACGCTCCAGCGCCTCACGGTTTCTCTCGAGCGAAACGCCCATCAGAACCTTTAATTCATATCCATAATCGGTTTCCGACTCTTTCAAAAACGACTCGAACATGTAAAAAAGTAACCGTAACACCTCTTCCGACGCACCGAACGTCGCCAGCGTCGGCTTGCGCGGACCGATTCCGTTCTCCGCGTCAAATAGTGTAATCTCCCTTCTCGTTTCCCGCAAGAATTTCCCAAAATTTCCATCTTCACGGTCGAAATCCTCAATCAGCTCTTTCTCCTCGGCGGTCAGGTCCTTCTTCACCGAATAAAACGGCGGACCATACATATAATTAATCAACGCCTGCTCCACCAGATACCAATCATCCCGACTGAGCATCACCTGCGGTATATTTTCACCTTCCAATCTAAAAAACTATTTGCGATGTAATCGCTATTAAAAGATTCATGAAATGACATCTTGTGGAGAAACCATTTTTGCAAAATAGGTTTCTCCACAGCCCCCTCTTTCAAAAAACTCTTAATCGCAGTCTTCGACTGCTTGCTTTTTGTGTTTATTTCTTTGTTTTTTCTAACGACCTACAATATCCAATCCACCCCCATTCCGACGCAGAGAGGAGGAAAACCGCGAGCGCGACGTAATTCAAAAATTCACAGAAACGCCGTAGCCAGTTGTTGGTATATGTCGAAAATTGATACCACTGCCCAAAATCCCAGACCATGCTGAAAATGAGGAGCAGAAGTAGAGCGTGACTACCGATAAAAAGTGCTTTCCACCGACGGGGATAACGCGAGAATGTCTGGCTGAAACCGAGCCAAGCGAGACCGGAAAGGAGCGACAAAACGTAAATCGTGTCGATAATCACGATGTCTGGAAGCTGATTTCTAGACTGCTCGAAGTACGTTTCCAAAAATCTCGGCTGATATTCTTCTTTCTCCCGGTCGTAAAAGCTCAACTGAACAAGATAAAACTGATAGGGGGAAATTTCGTGTGAAAACCTGAAAGTATCTCCATTTTCCCAGACGAAAATCCCGCGATTTACCGACAGTCTGTCCATTCCATAACGCGTCGACGAGAAAATTCTGGCGGAAAGCGCGACCTTTTCCCGTCCGTCCAGACCGTCCGCCGTCCCGTACTCCACCGGAAACCCGAACGAGTACCACGCTCCGCCCGGATTCACGACCTCCCCCCTTCCGACAATCTGTACCAGCGTGACGGCAAGAAATAACTCCAAAACCCAGCCAATTCTCACCATTCCTCCCATCTTAACATCATTTCCCCTCTTTTCGCAAATATTCTGTTTCCGGCAGAATTTCCACCGGAATATTCTCTTCTTTCGCGTATCTTTCCGCCTCGGAGTTTTTGGGCGCTCGGATTTTTAAGTGATCGCAAAAATTAAATCTTCCGTCAATTTTCAGATTCTTTCTCAAAATTGTTACCGATTCCAGATTTTTACAACATTCAAAAGCGTGTCCTTCAATACTCGTAACCCGACTGGGAATGGTCAGCGACTTGAGTGCCTGACACCACACAAACGCTTTCTCCTTAATCACAATTAAGCTCTCCGGCAACGTGATTTCCTCCAGCATTTCATTCCCATAAAAAACCATCTCGGCAATCGCCGTTACTCCCTCTGGAACGACATATTTTTTTCCATGTTTAATCGGAAAAGTGTGCAACAAACTCCCAACTTCCGTCGAAAATTCTGTATCAATTCCGAAAAGCACGCCGTCCATGCTTTTATAATTCGGATTTCCCTCTGCAATTTCGATGGAAACGAGCGATTTACACCCCCAAAACGCATCTGAATCGATTTTCAGAACGCTTTTCGGAAGCGCGACGTGTTCCAGACTGAGACAATAACGAAAAATAACCTTTCCGATTTCCGTCACGCCTTCCGGAATTTCGATGCTCCGCAGGTATTTATTCCTGAAAAATACGGAATCCCCGACATTTTTCACCGTTCCAGGAATTTCGTACGTTTCATTTTCCTTAAAAGCTGGATAAGTCAAGAGCGTTTTTTCGTCCTTCGTGAACAGCACACCCTCCACATCCTTATAATGTCGGTTTTTCGGCGAGACGTGAATGGCGGTCAGACGCTCACACCCGGAGAAACTCGACGATTCAACGACCGTGATATTTTCCGACAGTTGAACCGACGTTAAATGGTGGCATTCTCGAAACGCTCCCTCCCCAATTTCCGAAACAAATTTCGGAATTGTCACGGCAGGCAGTTCCTTACACTCCCAAAACGCATACGCTTCAATAATCGTAACGTTATCCGGAATCGTTACCGATTTCAATGACTTACACGCGGCAAAAGTTCCGAATCTAATAATGGATACACCTTCAGGGAGCGCCACGGAAGTCAAAGCCCCGCAATAACTAAAAGCCTCTTCTCCAATTTCCGTTACATTTCTGGGAATTGTAATTGACTTCAGCTTACACGCACGAAAGGCGTTTTTTCTGATTTTTACAACACTTTCAGGAAGCGAAATGACCTCCAGTTCATGACACACCGCAAAGGTGTACTCTCCGATTTCCGCAACGCCTTCTGGAATTCTAACGCTTTTTAATTTATTACATACACGGAAAGCAGAATCACCGATTTTTCTTACATTTTCAGGAATATGAATAGATTTGAGTTCATAACATCTATGAAACGCGCCATCTCCAATTTCTGTAACATTTTCGGAAATATGAATAGATTCCAGATTACAGCAATTACTAAATGTGCGCTCTCTGATTTTCGTAACTTTATCGGGAATGTGAATAGATTTCAGTTCATAGCATGTACTAAACGCCAATTTTCCGATTTCTGTAACGCTATCTGGAATATGAACTGCTTCTAGGTTATGACATGCACGAAACGCTTTCTCACCGATTTCTGTAACACCTTCAGGAATTATAACAGAATACGCCCTACAATTTACAAACGCCTCTTCCCCAATTGCAACGACCGGCGCCCCTTCAATTTCCGCTGGAATGACGATTTTCTCCGCATTATCGAGTATCAAACCTGTAATCGTAACTCCTTTTTTCGACTTTTCATACACGAAATCGTACGCTTGACTTGCAACGACTGCATTTTCGCGCTCATCGCCGTACGCATTTTCTTCACTCGCCCGACTTTCCCCGCACAGCAAAATCAGCCCGCCAAAAACGGCGACCAGCAGACATTTTACCCAACATTTTACCCA
>JAUNAI010000246.1 GCA_030527705.1 Planctomycetia bacterium
TCTCCCAGACCCTCTTCCAAAAAACCTTTTAATCGCGTTCTACGAACGCTTGCTTCTTGTTTTTTTTTCTTCTTCTTCTTCTTCTCTTACTCTTCTCCCGGTATTTCCAGCCACTCCGGATGTTGTCGCACTCCTTCTGCCTCGCGAATCGGCCACGTCACACGCTTTTCTGACGAGTACGGTCCAATCTTCTCGAATGGTATCGGCTCAAAACCCAATTTTAATGCCGGCGAAGTCGGTTTCAGACGGTAATCCCCCTGTTCCGGTGCTACAAATTGCGGGTCTTCCGTGAGTGAATTTACGTCACCGCCAAGCCTCTGCCACGCATCCCACTCGCTGAGCATTTCCGCCTCGAAAATCTCGATGTCCGAAATCTCGAACCAACCGATTTTCGCAGACATCTGGAAGTGAAGCGTCAAGTCCCCAATTCGCGCATCATATTCCGGTTCACCTTCTGCCGGGAAATGGAAACCCACTTCACAAATCTGTTCTTTTTCCTTAAAGGTTTTCGAGCCAAACGCCTTCCAGAGACCTTTATTTTCTGTGACAACACGCATGTAACCGCCCTCCGTCGCGTCTTCCGACAGGCGAGCACGGAAACGTACGAGATAATCCTTCCCCGGCTCAAGCGAAAACGGCGCGGAACGGATGCACGAATTCTTAATGTAAGGCTTTTCTGCGTTGTATGCCGCGTAAATCCGAAGCGCATGGCTTTCCGTACTATCCCCGTCAGCGTCCTTCCCACCGTTCTCCCCGTGGTTCACGTCCTTCCCACTTTCCATCCTTTCCCCGTTTTTCACGATTTCAGAATGGATTTCCGGATACGTTTTCTGATACCACGTCCAACCGACCGCCGGGGTGAGAGACGGATTTTTCGCTTGTTCTTCCAAGCTCACGGATTCCGAGAAGTCTACGTTTTTCACCCGTCCTGTGAGTGGTTTAGGGGCTCCGTCCGTCAACTTTATGACGGCTACCGATTTTTGATTCGTCCGAATCGGTGCACCACCTGCGTAAACGATGTTTTTATCAACTTTATTATACTCCAGATTAAACGCACTCGCGCTCACGTACAACGATTCCGGCTGGTCGGGGTAATAATAAATATTCCGCTCCACACGGTTTCCACGCATCATCGTGCCGTCCGGGAGAAATGGATCTGCCGGTGAAACGTGCATTCCACGCATCTTACCCCATTCCGGGTGACTGTTCACTAAATCGTTGTGCGACTTCAGCTGTTTCGGCTGTCGGTCACGCAGAAAAACGCCATCCGGGTTATTATCCCAGCCCTGATACGACATCTGTCGTGCCTTACCTTTTTTGCCCGCGTTGCTGACGAAAATGTTATTCATAATGTGGTTTTCTCGCGCATTATGAAGGTGCATCGCACCAATTTGGCAACGCTCGACGATATTTCCGTACACGTCCGTTCCGACATTCGCTTCATCGAGATAAATCCCCCACGCGAACATGTAAAAATGGTACTTTCCCGCGCTGTCATGCCCGAAACCGATACTGTCGGTGCAACGATTATAACGGATTACCGTCCCGAGACCACCAGTCCAACCGCCTCCGTAAATCGCGCCAGTGTCTTCCATCTCCAGATTCGTGAATGAAATGTCATTATACTCAATCGTATTCAGCTGGCCACCATGAAAAATCCCGCATCTCGGCATGTCGTGTATCCGATTATGCGCGATTCGACACCCGATTCCGTGTACGATAACACCAATTCCGTGACGATACATCTGTCCACAGTGGTGAATGTAGTTGTTTTCGATGTTATGCTCCGCTTTCCTGAACGCCTTTCGGTCGCCGCTATGGTTTATCTCGACTCCGTGACCGCCGGAGTTCCAGATGTTACAGCCGAGAACCTGACAGTGCCACCCACCTGCGATGGAGACCGGGGCACCTGAGAAAAAGACCATATCATGAAGGAGTGATTTCTCGACGACGCAGTTCTCGCACCAGTCCATCTTCACGCCGTATTTCTCCGCGCCACAGAGGTCTAACCCACGGAAAGTCACGTGTTTACACGATTTCAGCGAGAAAATCCCCTCCGGTACGGGAATCGTCACCGACGTTTCCATCAACTTATCGTCCGGCGGAATGAAATACAGTTTCTGCGCCTCCACATCCTGATACCATTCTCCCGGTACATCAAGTTCCTCGCGGAATCCCATCACGTGATACCTGTCCGCAGGTCGCGCAGCGTATCCCATCGGCTTCTCCAGCGTCAACGTTCTTTTTTCCGGGTCGGATTCCTTAATTCCTAGTGCGACGTTCCACCAATTATAACGCGGAAACAGGCATATCATCCCCTCTTCTGGTTTTTCCCAGTTCCGAAAATCCTCCTCCTTAATCTGTACCAAATCGCACCGTTCCCCCGGCACGTCGGTATACATATTAAAAATCTTACCGTCCACATACGCCCACCCGCCAGAGAACGGATACCGTACGTCATAATTCGGATACCGACACCAAATCTGCCGTTTTCCATCATAAAACAGCTGTCGAAACCGATTCTTCACGCCGAGCGTCGCCAAATCCGCCTCGTAAACGTTCTCCAATCCACGAAAATCGGACTTTTTCCAATCTTTCACCTGAATTCCACCGAAAAATCGAGGTAAATCCAGATTCTTCCCATTATTCCAACCACAAATCAGAAGGTCATGGTCCTCCTCTCCGAACGCGACGGTCTCCGAGAGATAATAATCACCCGGATGAACATAAATCGTCACCACTTCCGCGTCGTCACGATTTACCGTTCTTGCCACGTCACGGGCTTTCTGAAGTGTCGCAAACGGTGCCTCCAACGTTCCGGGATTCTCGTCCGAGCCGGTATTCACCGAAACATGAAACTCCGCTACCGACATGGCCTTAATACCGGTCACGGAAAAAAATACGAGGAAAAGAAACAGGGATATGATACGTAACAGCTTCATGTTTTTCTCCTTATCTTTTTTGGTTAAGTGGTTACTAGTGAGTCGTGTTCAGGTTCAGGGGGATTAAAAAAACTTTTGATATTTAAATAGATATAAAGGATGGCGTCAGTTGGGGGGGGGACAATAAGGAAGGCGAAAAGTCAAAAAGTAGGGTGAGTTTTGGACTTCTTAAACCCTTTTTGCACCCCCCTATTAGGGTGTGAACCTAAACACCTGCAAGTGTCCAGCCTTCGGGAGGAACTTGCTATCCGCAGAGAGGTTACAGTGGTGAGTGGGGAGTATTTTGTCAGAATAGTTCCCACTCACACTTCGAAAAGGGTTAAATTACCGAATTACATTAAGCGGTTCTGTTACAAGTCGTTTCACAACACGTAACGACGGTGAAGTGTAATTTCAGGTCGCGTCGGACTAAAAAGTTTAACAAACTCTTGATCGCGTTCTGCGAATGCTTGCTTTTCTTGTTTTCTTTTATTCTTTTCTTACTTTTTCGCCTTTTTACTCTGCGGAACATACTCCAACACAAAACGAAATCCCGCCTTTTTCACCTGTCGCGATGATGTACGAGCTGCGGAACGACAGTCTACAGCTTCCGCCTCGAAACTCCCTCCACGAACCACACGCGACCGACCATACGACGGTCCCAACGGGTTATCTTTCGGACTTTCCGCATAATAGTCCACGTCATAGCGGTCTCGACACCATTCCGCCGCGTTCCCGTGCATGTCATAAATGTACCATAAATTAGGATGACGCTTTTTCACCGGACGTACTTCCCCCTTCGCCGTTTTTTCATACCACGCCAATTTTTTCAGGTCGCCTGCATACGGTCCAGTCGATTCGGCTCGACACGCATATTCCCACTGCGCCTCCGTCGGTAGTCGGAAATGCCAGCTTGAACTCCGCCCAAGTCGCTCACAGAATCTTCCGGCCTGCTCCCAAGACACCTCCGCTACCGGTAACCGTTTTTCATCTTCACCTGCCGGACGCTTGTGCATGACGGAATCCCACATTTCATGTGTTACCTCCGTTTCCAGAATCCAGAATCCCGTCAGAGAAACATGATGCTGCATCTCTTCATCTTTTCGAGCTTTTTCAGAAGTCGGAGAGCCCATTCGGAACGTATCCGTCGGACACCAACGGAAGACGTAATCCACCCCATCTTGTGTAATTTTCCATTTTTGTCCCGCTTCTTTTCCACGCGGAACTGTCTGTCCGGGAAAATCTCCGTCTCGGCTGAATCCATTCTGGAAAAAGTGCACCATTCCCATAAAATTCCGGTCACAGTGATTCCAGAGACCAATCAGTCCGAAAACGAGAAGGATAAGCAACCCCCAACCAATCACCGCGTCACGCTGAACCTGCCAGAAATAGCGAATCTCGTACATTATCGTCGCACCGATTCCCGGCTTGTCGATTTTTAGCTCACTACCATAATCGAGCTTTCCACTGCGATTCATTTCCGCACGTTCTTTATCAAGACTAATCCTTCTTTTTTCGTTATCCATCTTCATTTCCTCACTTTTAGGCGGGTACGCTACTTACACCATCTCAGTATAACACACAGTACGATTTCTGTCAAGAAAAAAGCGAGAGATTACTAAAAATTTCTCGGAAAAAGATAAAATTACACAAAAAAACACCCGAAAAATAGCATTCCGAGTGTTTTGTCTCCGATGTGTTATGAAATTCACTTTACCGTTTGTTTCGCGATGCGGAAACGAATACAGGAAAAACCGTCCTTCACTAAATTTTCATGTGGAATCTGTATAAGGTTTCTCACCAAATCATCAACGCACACACACTCGCAATTCATTACGCATTCTGCGCTTCCTGCTCTAGAACTTCCAACACAATCTGACTCAATTTCGGTTCCGCATTGTTCGCCGTCGCGATAATCTCCACCACATCCGCCGGTTTCAGCGCGTCCGGAAGGCACATGTCCGTAATAATCGACAGACCTAAAACCCGCATCTGCGAATGAACCGCCACAATCACTTCCGGAATCGTTGACATTCCAACCGCGTCCGCACCAATTCCACGAAGGAAACGATATTCCGCCCGCGTTTCAAGATTCGGTCCCAAAACGCCAACATACACACCAGAATGAATCGCATAACCGTTTTTGCGTCCAATTTCCAGCGCTTTATCCACCAGCGTTTTTGTGTACGGCTCACACATGTCCGGGAAACGCTCGCCGAGCGTCTCATCATTCACACCCACCAGCGGATTTCCACCCATCAGGTTAATGTGGTCCTCGATGACCATGATATCACCCTGCCGATACTGCGGATTCATACCGCCACACGCGTTGGAGACAATTAACAGTTCAGCACCTAACGCCTTCATGACACGGACCGGGAACGTAATCTGTTGCCACGTGTAACCCTCGTAAGCATGAATGCGCCCTTCCATCGCGACAACATCCATTCCGTTAAACTTTCCACACACCACCTTTCCAGCATGTGTCATCGCTGTTGAAGCAGCAAAATGGGGAAGCTGGGAATAATCAAACGTTACCGTGTCCGTAATGTTTTTCGCGACGCCACCCAAGCCCGTTCCAAGAATGATACCGACTTTCGGCGTTCCGCTCCACTGCGCACGAATGGCCGCGACCGCTTCTTCTACCTGTTTCCGAATATGTAACATGAAAAATCCTTTTTCGTTAAAATCCTATCATATCTCGACCTGAATTTCTGAAAATCAGTTGTCAAAATCGCCGTAGCCCTGATTTTCTTCATCATCATCGAATTCGTTAAAATTGGAACCCGCATTTCCACTCAAATCGTCGTCACCCAAAAGAATTTCTTCGCTAAGTTCCATCTCAGCACCATCCGGAATAAACCGTGTCTGGCCATCGATGTCACCAAATTCCTCTTCATAACGTGCTGGCGTGCCATTCGTGTCATCGTCGAGCTCATCTTCGAGGTCTTCATCGTCGATTTTCGCTAAATCCTCGTAATCTTCGTCGAATTCATCCTCGAAATCCTC
>JAUNAI010000247.1 GCA_030527705.1 Planctomycetia bacterium
GAGAAAAACGCTAAATAACTCCGATAAATTGACGCTTCCTGTGTGTCGGCAGGACAGTTCCGCAATTTACTAAAAATGTGATACAACCATGCCTGATAAATCGCGCCTGCCTCGGGAGATTGGGCGGAAATTCGTTCTAGCGTACCGAAATAAGTCCACATCTCCATATAAGTCACATTATGGATAATCAGCGTAATCAGTTGGTTTCGGCGTTCCTTATTCTTAAAAAGACGCGCTATCAGTGCAACATCTTCCGGCGTCGCATTCATCTGATAAATGCTCACCATACATGCTTGCCGAAGCTCATTATCCTCCATTGTTGCCGCGATATTTCGTGCACCGTCCGGGTCCACATCCAGAACAGAACCCATCAGCGCCGCCATCTCCGGAAAACGTTCCAGATAATACTGATATTCCGCCTTTCCCAGACGTGTTAATTTCTGTAAATACGGTTCCAATTCATTATCTTTATATAAACTCCTGAAAACTTCCTGATTGAGCTCCGCCACACTCTGTGCCGCGTCATCACTCCAGCCCGAGTCTTTTAACCGCCTGATAACGTACTCCCTCACCTTAACAGTCTCGACTGTTATTACTTCCGCGTTGGATTTCTTCCTATCATTCTGGGCGTATTCTTCTGGGTCGAAAATATTATAAGCCACGAGAATTCCGAAAAAAATCATTCCTAAAAAAATAAAAAAATAAAAAACAGCATAATTCCATAATTTTTCATATATACTGATTCCTACTTAAAAATTCTGTATCGAGTATTCCTCTCGGTAATCGTTTTAGTGACACGAAACGGCGAAAAAACGAAAATGTATTGTCTGTCGGGTATAAAACGGATTAGACTCAGAAAAAACATTTTTCCTCGAGTCATCATATGAACATTTACCTAAAATTCTCTTTCTAATAACAGTAACGAGAAGGTGTGACATAAAAATTCTCACTGAATAGATAGATACATAAAATCTCCCATTTTTGATTGTCAGATAATAATAATCTAAAAGCTACTAATTGTTAAGTTGCTGGAGAGGCATTTTAAGAAAAAACTTGGATATTTATCACTTTTTCGCTAGTCATAAACTCCACGATTTCGTAAATTAATAAAAATTTAACTATTTTACTCTATTCAAAATATTTTTTCGTGTTATAATAGATATCGTGGAAACTTTTATACTCGACAGACTATAAAATCCCATTTTACCGTCATTTCGTGTTTCGGAAATGACTACCGGAATGACCGTCTTTCACTGAATTTTCAAGTGGAATCGGCATAGAATGTAAAATAAAAAGGAGTTGCCATGAGCCACGAAAAAATTCTGGTTATCGAAGATGAAAGCCCTATTCGCGATTTAATTCAGATGAATCTTAACATGAATGGTTTCACTAATGTAGAAACCATGCCGGACGGTGAGACGGGCCTGAAAAAGGCACAGGAATGGCTTCCTGACCTAATTCTGCTCGACCTGATGCTTCCGGAGATGGACGGACTGACTGTTTGTCGGCGACTGATGGAGGCACAGGAAACTGCGAAAATCCCGATTATCATGCTCACGGCGAAAAGTGAAGAATCGGATATCGTGCTCGGACTGGAAATGGGCGCAAGCGATTACGTCACGAAACCGTTCAGTAACAAGATTCTCATTTCTCGAATACGTGCGCAACTTCGCCGAAATGCAGAACCAAGTGAAACGGCTCCTTCACGAAATATCCAGCGCGGAATGCTTACCATTTTTCCGCTTGAGCGAAAAGTTTTACTTGAAAAACAACTAATCGAGCTGACGTACAGCGAATTCGAGATTCTCCTCATGCTTGCGCGTCATCCGGGTCGGGTTTACACACGGTGGCAGATTATTTCCCAGATTAAAGGGGATGATTATCCCGTCACAGAACGGTCCGTCGACGTACAGATTCTGAATCTCCGACGTAAATTAAATGACTGGGGTGCGAATATCGAGACTGTTCGTGGTATAGGATACCGCATGAACGAGGATGTGGTGAATTCATGATTCTACGCTGGAAAAGAACGCGGAATGACAGACAGAATGACGTAAAAAAATTTACACGGAATGAACGGAATCCGTATCAGATTTTTTATACCGTTCCGTGCTTGATTGCGCTACTTGCACTCGCAACGGCCTTACTGTTCTGGAAGCAGTACGAGACGTTTCGCGCTTCTTATCTTGCAGAAATTCAGGAAGATTTAACGTTTCAGTGTAACGTCGCAGCGAATGTTCTTTCACCGTTTATCGCGCATGGCGAGACAGAAAAGGTTCAGCAATTTTTTAGAACGTACAGTAATAATCCTCGTCGTTTAACGCTCGTTGCGCCTTCCGGGAAAGTTCTTGCGGAATCTGACCGTCCGGGAAATTTGGGGAATCATCTTAGTCGGGAAGAAGTTCAGGAGGCGTTCGAAACGGGGAAAGCGACTCATGCAGTCCATTTCAGTGAGACGATGGAGAAGTGGATGTTTTACTACGCGCTCCCGATGGAAATTAGGGGGGAAAAGTATGTGCTACGGATTTCATTACCGATTGATTCTATTTCCGAGATGATGGCGCGCGTTGTGTGGTTCATCGCTCTCTCAATCATCGGTGGGACGGGACTTGCGACGCTCATTACGTGTTACATCATTTACAGAATCCGACTTCCACTGGCGAAACTTCAAGAAAGTACTGTCCGAATTGCTGGCGGTGACCTTTCTGGAGCCGTTTTTGTCCCGAAAAAAGGGGTAACGCGCGAATTAGCGCTCGCGGTTGCGGAAATGACGAAACAGCTTCGGCAACGCATCGGCGAGTTAACAGTTCTGGAATCTTTCCGGAGTGAATTCGTCGCGAATGTCTCTCATGAAATTAAAACGCCGTTAACCGGAATTCTATCTGCCGTTGAGATGTTGGAAGATGGCGCGAAAGACCAACCGGAAATGCGTGACCGGTGTCTTACGATTCTTTCTCATCAGTCGCACCGTTTACACTCGCTCGTTCTAGACATTCTTTCTCTTGCGAAACTGGAACAGAAGTGTGAAAATCACTTACCGAAAACGGATTTCACACCAGTTTCTCCAAGAGCGATTTTCCAGAGTGCGGTTGCTGTCTGCACTGAATCCGCGAAGAAAAATGGAACGGAACTCGTCATCCTCTGCGTTGATAATCCGACGATTATGGGAGATTCGCAACTTCTGGAACAGGCGGTCACGAATCTCATCATTAACGCGATCCGTTACTCCGGCTCAATGCGTATCGAGATTTCTTCCCGTCTGCATGATACTCAACTCATTCTTGCTGTCCGTGATTTCGGCATCGGGATTCCCGAGGAACATCAGGGACGGATTTTTGAGCGTTTTTATCGGGTCCATAAAGAACGCAGTCGGGAACTTGGCGGGACGGGACTCGGACTGGCAATCGTAAAACACATCGCACAGCTTCACGATGGATACGTAGAAATCAACTCCCGGCCGAATCAAGGAGCAGAATTCTCTCTGATTCTTCCTCTTCATAAAAAGGATTCATTCAACGGAGTCTGATAAAAAGAAGGATTCTTCCACGGAGGCTGATATTTCAGCGATTCACCAACATTTACATAAGATTTACACGGGTTTTATATAGGGGGGGGTTGTCTTTTCGCGAAAACGTGTAATAATGTATCCACAGAGTGAAAATTCCTTTTATTATTTCACGCGTCAAAATTTACACATTAAGAAATTTTGACCTCACCAAAAAATTTTTACGGAGCACAAGTCGGAAGGTTAGGTAAAATGCGCTACGAAAAAGTATGTCTGGAAGTTGCAGTCCATATTTTGCCGGAAGAAATTGTCACCACGGATGAAATTGAACGGCAACTGTCACCGATTTACGACCGTCTCCACCTTCCTTTCGGCCGCTTGGAATTCATGACTGGTATTCGTGAGCGTCGGCTCTGGCCGCGTGGTATCCGTCCAGGCCAAATCAGCATTCAGACCGTAAAAAAAGCTCTGGAACGTAGTGGAGTTGCGTCGGAATGTGTCGGCGCCCTGATTCATGGCTCCGTATGTCGTGATTATCTTGAGCCAGCCACAGCCTGCGGTGTTCATGAGGGGGTGGGACTTTCCGAAAATTGCCAGATTTTCGACGTTTCCAACGCCTGTCTCGGTATCCTTACTGCGTTAATTCAGGCGGCGAACATGATTGAACTGGGGCAGATTCAGGCCGCAATCGTCGTTGGAACGGAAGATTCACGTTCACTCTTGGAAACAACGATTTCCCAGATGCTCGCGGACGAAACATTGACACGTCAGACGATTAAACCATTTTTCGCCTCGCTGACTATCGGTTCCGGAAGCGCCGCTTTCGTCTTGACGCACCGAGACATTTCTCGTACCGGTAGCCGTATTTTAGGAGCGGAAGTGCTCGCGAATACCGCATTCTGCCACCTCTGCCAGAGTGACGACAGTGTGAAGGACGGCGACGCGATGCGGACAGATTCTGAAACACTTCTGATTCAGGGAGTAGATACCGCACGGCGCCTTTTCCCACGTTTTCTCGATACGCTCAGCTGGGAACGTACCGACATTTCTCGTTTTTTCTGTCATCAGGTCGGAAAAGCACATCAGAAACTCCTTTTTAACACACTGGAGATAAATCCGGAACTGAATTTTTCCACGCTTGAGTACCTCGGTAACACAGGTTCTGCCGCGCTTCCCACTGCATTTTCTGTTGGCCTGGAACAGGGCGAGTGCCAGAAAGGGGATCGAATCGCCTGCCTCGGTATCGGTTCTGGAATTAACTCGCTCATGATCGGTGTGGAGCTCTAATTCCGTTTTCATCGCCGTTATCATTCCGTTCCTATTCTATTCCAATTAACTGGGTACGCGGACGTCTCGTCCGCAAATGTAGGTAAAAATGGTGATTTTAGGGGATAAATACTTCCTAGAGCGCAATTCACTTTAATTAAGCCTTAAAACACTTAATATTTTCTGCGGACGAGACGTCTGCGTACCCGGTGTGACTTAATCAGCGTTTCCGATGGGGAATTTAAAACAGGAACCATGACCTTTTTTCTTCATGAATTAGCTCGCTACGAATCGTGAAAACGACGGAATTTATGTTTCCAGTCCGCGTGTCGAAAAGTGCATAGGCGACTAATCGACGATTCATCCCATGTTCCGCAGGAAGAGATTCCAGAAAGGCGGAACGTAAAAATTGTGTAGCATTTTCATCATGCCCAACGGTTTTCCAGTCGGTCTTTTCTGGATTCTGAAGTGTCACATAACGGTAACGTTCCATCTCCGTACGCGACCAGCGCGACATTTCCTGAACCCGTTCCGGAGTGAGAAAATCACGGACGATTCCGAAATCGTCAACCCAGATTTTCTGGAATTTCTTTTTCAGTTCCGGATTCAGCTCGACACGTGATTTCCACTCATCCAGAAGAGGAATCGGATCCATTTCTGGCACACACTCCAACCAGAGTGGAAGAGCGCTGGCAGGCACATTTTTCCCGGAATTCGTACTATTTTCGCTGTCCCCCCATGCCCAGATACTCCCTAGTGCTGCAATACATGCTACCCACACCGTTTTAATCATCCCCTGATAATTGATTTTCATGGTCGCTCTCCTCTTCTAATTATAAAGGGGTTTTTGACTTTTAGAAATTACCTACTTTGTCTATCTTATTATAGACACATGGTAAAATTTCTCTGAATCTCATCATTTTAAATTTCTTTCTGAATTATTTACCTCCAGATATAAGGATTCATAATAAAGTAAACGTTTAAGTAACCGCTGATGAATTGAGAGGCGGCATGTTACACATGGTAGAAACGTGCCTCTACACGAAGTAAGGAAGAATAAAATATGTAGACATATCTTAAGATTTTCTGGAAATTCACGCAGTTACTGGAAATCCACCTTGACGAAAATTAAAAAATGAGTTAAAAT
>JAUNAI010000248.1 GCA_030527705.1 Planctomycetia bacterium
GTGGGGAGAAAACATTTTGAAAATTGTTTTCTCCCCAGACCCCTCTTTCAAAAACCTTTTAATCGCAATTTTCGATTGCTTGCTTCTTGTGTGTTTTTATTTTAGTTTAGTTCGACCCACACCGGTTTTTCAGGCAACGCGTCCGCGTGATACACTTCTTTTCCGTCCACCAAAACACGGAGTCCCTTCCCACGCTGGTACCGCTCGCCAGTCGAATCATAGAAAATCGTCACACTCTTTCCATGATATGGAAGTCGGTCGAGGCAGAAGTACGGCATGTCGCGCTCCACCAGCGGATAAAGCGTGAAACCATTCTCCAGCGACGGACGCAGACCAATCAGGCTGTTCACGATTAAGTCGCAGAATGTCGAGTGATTATAATCTTTTCCGCGTTCATAACCCCCTTTCGACGCACGCCAGTTCCACTCAATCAACCGTGTCCGAGAAATCCAGTCGCCGTTATATGGATTTAGATTTTCGTCAATCCACGGAACGACTTTTCCGTCTTCACGCACGCGCTGATGGGAATTCACGTAACACGCCAACGTCCGGCGGAAAGCGTCTTTCAGCTCTTCCGTTTCACGGTCCGCCTGAGCGTCTCGGCAAATCAGATTCGCCAGCCCCGTGAGCGTTATCGACGTGGAATAGGGCCAGCTCGGTCCGTTCCATTGACATTCATGATTCGCGTACTCAATCTTGAAGCCCGGGTGACGCTGTTCTGTGGTCGTCGGTCCGAATGGCGCGTAAAAACCTTCCGGGTCGGTCAACTGTTTCCACGCGATTGTATATTCCGGTGGCGGAATTACTGCGTCATTCGCGTACCAGGGCGTATAACCGTGCTGTTCACGTACATTCTGTAACGTCAGCGAGTCCGTTGGATTTTCCACGCGCGGAGCCACCTTAAAAAAGCCGTCTTCCGCGTCCCAGAGCCGTTCCAAAAGGAGACTTTTCAGCTTTTTCGACTTGGCACGGTATTCATCCCGTATCTGTGTGAGATTCAGCGTCGTTTCAGTTTCTGCCGTTTCTACTGTTCCGGTTATTTCAGCTGTTTAAGCTGTTTAATCTGTTTCAGCTATTCCGGCTATTCCGGCTGTTTCTGTTTTTTCGCGTAACATCAGCTCGGCTATATTCGCAATCGCGGTCGTTTCCATAATCATGTACGTGTTAATCGTGGCACGATAACCGGAACCACCGACGGAGACTTCCATTCCGTCATTATTATCAATCTGCCAGAAGAGACCGTTCGGGTCCAGATTACTCTTTTCCCACGCTTGGTAATTCGCGATTACGTCCGGCAGGAGTTCTTTCATCGTTGCTGTGTCGCCAGTTGCCAGAGCGTGTTGCCACAGCGAGGCCGCCAGCCAGAAACTGTACTGCCGTGTCCGTCCAACGCCTTTAGCCCAGAACCGACCGTAATCGCTTAACACGCGTGGATCCGCAAGCCACCGTCCTTCTCGGAAATGATGTCCTGCCGGACACGAAATAGAATTCTCTGCCCCTGACCATGGTACTTTCGGCAAAAATTCCGTCACGATAAATGTTCCATCCGGAATTCGTCGGATATGTTTCCGGAACGTCCACCACCGAAAATACCAGACATTCTCCAGCTTCTTATCCGGGAAATCCAGTAACGGCATCGTGTTTTTCAGATACGCCCACGCCGCCATATTCGGCACGTACTCCTTCACCGTTTCTTCATCGTTCGCGCTGTACTGTTCCATCTGTGCCCGATACGTTTCAGGGTTCAGAATCGCCGCCGGAAGCGGTTTAGGAGTCTTATCTTTCGCGAAACCTAAATCAAGTCCTGTGTGCGTCGCCATTCCGATCTGCTCCACCTGTCCGGTCCGTCCGTTATACCAGAGTTTCCAGCCGTCGCCCGCTTCATTTTTCAACACGAACGGCTTATAGCATGCCTCCGCGTCCCACGCCCCTGCGTCCGGCGAGATAATCGGATTCGCAGGCAGGCGCTCCCAATTAGTCTGCCCATCACGTGACCGTGCAACGCCAATTCGCGCTAAATTCTCATTCTCGAAACCAATATAGAACATAACGTACCAACCGTCCAGCGGAAAAACCTGAGCAGCGGTAACTTTATGCCGTTCCCAGTGAAAGTCCGCGTCGGAACTAAAAATCGGGTTCAAGGCGGATTTTTCCCACGTTATGCCGTCCTTACTTTCCGCGTACCCAATCGCGTTCGGCTCGTACTGCTCACCGGCGGAATACCACATCCGGAAACACTCTTTTTCTGCGTCCCACAGTACGTGCGGGCACATGACGGCGACTTTTTCCCATTCCTGTTCAGAAACCATCACTGGCTCTGTCTGGACGCGTTCCCAATTTACACCATCCGCGCTCACAGCATAACCGATTCTCGATTCTTCCCACGTCTGCCCCGTATACCAGAGATGAAATTTTCCGTCTTTCTGCACGACGCACGGACGATTTAACCGTTCTTCCCAGCCTCCAGCAGGAGTGAGAACCACCTGCGGCTCGGACCATTGGATTCCGTTACGACTTTCCGTGTATGCGATCGACTCTTTCGTCCGCCATGAGAACCACATTCGATACAGAATTCCTTTTTCGTCCTGATCGCGAATCATGGAAATGTCGAAACAGACACCCAGATTGCCGCCAAGAACCGGATTTTCTGGACTTTTCACCCACCCACCAGCCGTTTCTGCCATGAGTGTCGATGAAAAAAGCGTTCCGGACAGAATTCCAAAAAATATTCCGAGAAACAGGGATAATAATGAATTTTTAACGGTGGGAAAATTTATACCTGATACACTATAAATTTCCACATCACTGTCATTTCGCGATGCTGAAACGACTATCGGAAGGGCCACCCTTCGCAGAATTTTCATATGTGATTGGTATAATTTCATGTGAACTCCTGTAAAAATAATGGATTTCTTTCTATTCTCAATAATCAAATGGAATCAGTTCAGTTTCATTGCGACAATCCAGTCCCACATCGCCTGACGCCAGTAGCCGAACTGGTTCTGCGACTTCTCGTTTACGCCGTGAAAACCGTGATGCGCTTTCGCCCAGATGTGGACTTCCGCCGGAATGTTCATCGTGCGGAGTTTATGATACAGCGCAACGGACCCCATGGCGGAATAAACGTCCGAATCTCCGTGAAGGAAACACATCGGGCAGGTCTGCGCGTCGAAAACGAAGTCATCCACCATTTTCGCGTAATTTCCACGGTCCGGTCCGTTGGCGGTATTTCGTCCGTCTTCCAGAACGTAAGCCGGATATTTCGCGATTCCGAATGCTAAATTGGCGGGCAATTTGTCGATTTCGTCAATCGGTTCATAACTCTTCACTGAGCTGGACGTGCAACACATCGTCGTCAAGTGACCACCCGCCGAGCCACCGTACGCGCCAATTCGGTCAGGATTAAAACCGTATTTTTCCGCGAGCGAGCGTGTCAGCCGAATCGCCCGTTGCGCGTCCTGAAATGCAGGAATGTGTTTTGCCATTCCCTTCGGTCGGGGTACGCGGTACGTCAGCAAAACAGCCGTCATTCCGTGTTCCGCGAAGAATTTCGCCGTTACGACTTCATTTCCGCAAATCTCATAAGCGCCGCCCGGCAGAATCATGATACACGCGTCAGATGTCTTCTTTTCCGGGACGAAAACACGTATAATCGGCGTCGTCACGAACTTAAAATTCCCGTCCGCGCCCATCTCCGACGGCAAATTCTCCGTCACTCCCGGCGCCTTATCGGGCCAGACCTGATACTCATCCTGCGCCGACGCGGAACTCGCGAAAATCGCCATTACGACAAAAATCACGACGTAAAATAAAACGAAATGGAAAATAGCTTCTTTTTTCATAGGAAAACCTCGGTTGGAAAATGAAGGAAAAATGATAATTCAATAGGGATTTAGGTTAAACACTTTACGCAAGTCTCCACCCTGCGAGAGGAACCATTTAAAGTCTCTTAAAGCCTCTCCTTTTAGGGGAGGCTGTTGCGACGCGTTCCGCATCGTTAAAAATCGCGCTTGCGCGACAGTCCCGAAGGGACTTCGTTTTACTAACTGTAGACTTCAGTCTACAGTGGACGTTTTTACAAAAATGTTTCCCACCTCACGAATGTTATATTTCTCAATGCTAAACACACTACGCCGAATTCTACCCTGTCGGGAGAAATCGGCTACCCGTCATGTCGTGACGTCCGTGGGGAGAAAACATTTTGAAAATTGTTTTCTCCCCAGACCCCTCTTTCAAAAACTTTTTAATCGCGTTCTACAAACGCTTGTTATTTTTTCTTTTTCTTTTTCTTTTTTTAGGCACGTTTAAATGGAAACGCAATAACTTCTTCCAGGCTTCGCGCATTCAACGCAATCATCACAAGCCGATCAATGCCGACCGCCGTGCCTGCGCAATTCGGAAGACCATGTTCCATTGCGGCAAGTAGCCGACTTTCTGCTGGAAGTGCCTCTTTTCCGTCCGCGACGCGTAGTCGATTCGTGTCGTGATTCCGCTGTCGAAGCTCGGCAGGATTACAGAGTTCATGGTAACCATTCGCCAACTCGATTCCGTCGACGTACAACTCAAAACGCTCCGCAACTTCCCCCCGCACTACCGCCAACGCCGCCTGCGATGCGGGATAATCATACAAAATCGTCGGCGCCTCGACGCCCAAGTGTGGCTGAATCCGCTCACCGAGGAGAAAATCGAGCCAATCATCGCGATTCGCGCTTTCCGACGTGTCGAAACCTTCCGGGAGAATCATTTTTTCCCGTTCCGCCACCCGCGCCATTTCCGGGACGGTCACGGTCAACGGGTCGATTCCGAGAATCTCGCGAAACGCCTCCTGATACGTCACACGTCGTGCCGAGCCACGGTGAAGAACCGTCTCCTGAAGGTCGTCCAGAAGCTGCATTCCCGCGATTAAATCGTCGCCGGGTCGGTAAAATTCGAGCATGGTGAATTCTGGATTATGAATCTGTCCGCATTCATCCTGCCGAAAAACTTTCCCAATCTGAAAAATCGGCATGTTCCACGTAGCGAGAAGCCGTTTCAGGGCGAATTCTGGTGACGTCTGGAGAAAATAGCGTTTCCCGCCTTCCACGAGCGACATCGGGTCTAGATACCGGTCAACGACCGTGTCGGCACTCAGAATCGGCGTATCGACCTCCAAAAAACCGAGAGAATCGAAAAACGCACGGATTTTGCGCAAAATTTCCGCCCGTCTTCTCATGTTTTCGAGCGTCGCTGATGGGCGAAAGTCGGATTTATCCATAAAAACTCCTGATAAACACGAATTAAGAATACAGGAAATCGGAGACGCTTTTCAATACATCGAGCGTTTTCTCCGGAAAAAGAAGTGAAATTCCCAATATAATAAGGAGTAAAAAACGGACGAGCACGCCGAATTTTAACCGAAATTTCCCGTTCTCCGTAATTCGATACATTTTTAAAATTTCTTCAAAAAACAGACCGTCTTCCTGATGAACAAGAAGCCAGTGTTCTTTTCTTTCATCAAAAATATCCGTCTCACTCGTTTCTCTCACATACTCGTAAGGCGTTCTGTCTTCCCAGGAACCACGAAAAACGATACGATATATACTCTGATAACGTGCATACCGTCCCGTGTCATGTCTTTCCGTTTCCTGTACACGAATCGGTTTTCCGTACCGTAACACGCGGAGATTCGCAAAAGCGGATGAAAGTTGAACTTTCCAGAGTATGATGGTAATCAACGACAACGCAATACACGCCCCTAAAGTTATCACCAAAAATAACCACGATTTCCCGCATTTTCCGAGCGACGTTCCAATAGGATGATAAATCGTTCCGAAAAATATGCTCTGACAACGCTCCAACGCGCACAAATTTCCCGACTGTAATTTCTGTAATGAGTAAACCGTCGGCATCTCCGTGTACGATGGCGTTTCTGCGTGT
>JAUNAI010000249.1 GCA_030527705.1 Planctomycetia bacterium
ATGACTCCCGGTGGCGTCTGCAGTTCTTTTTTCGTTGTGGACGCAGGCACGGTTGGCGCGTATGTCGGTAACGTCGTCTGATAAAATTTCAGAAAATCCAACATCCGTACCATGTCAATCATGCGACCGTTATAAATCAGCCCTTTCGCTCCCGGTGCAGGATATTCCTGATTCTGACGCAGTGAGGCAATCATCGACTCACTCAGCGGACTGCACGCGAAAAACAGTTCCTGAACTCCGTATGGAAGAAACTGCGGAACCGTTGGATACTTAATTGCCGGCACGTTGGCGTATGTGCCCGCATGAAATTGTAACAGTTGCGGAAAACCCTGCGGAGTGGAGACTTGCCCCAGTGGCACGACCGCGTTGGCAATTGATTCGCCCGGCTGTAAGTCGCGCAAAAAACTGAAAATCATCGGTGGAGCAACCGGTTGCGTTGACTCAACCCACGACTGAAGTGTCTGAGCTAGAAACTCATACGCGGAAAGGTGGTCCATATTCCCCGGTCCCAGTTTCGGCTCATACCAAACCGGAAAATCGACCGTCATGGGCGTGACTGACCGTGTTACAGGGTTCACCATCTGTTTTGTGCGAACTTCAACGCGAATCGGATTCGCTACCAATTCGTCCGACGACACCCACACGCGCCCCTCAAATATCCCGCCGAATCGGCTACCAATATCCACACCCCCGTCCGGACTGCGACGGTATCCAAGAAGCGCCACGTCAATCGGCGACCGTCCTTCCATCTGACGAATCGCAGAATTGATAGCCGTCGCGATACTCTCGATTTTGGAATGCGTCCCCTCCGCAATCCGCATCTGCATCGACGGAGCTTCTTCAATTAAAAAAACTACGCACGCATTATTCATGATTCATGTGACTGAAATAAGTTATAAGGTTAAGTTCATTATGGAGGCGAAAACGCACGGCAAGTCTGCTGAGCTAATAATGGAGCGACTGAAAGGAATGTAATTAGAGAATGGGTAAATTACCAATCGTTTTTCAACTCTTACCGTTCTATCATTTCCGTCCGAAAATGATTTACCTTTAGGCTAAACACCAACACTGAATTCCACCGAGTAAACTCGGAGGAATTTATGCTACCCATCTCGCTTTAACGCCCGTGAGAGAAACCATTTTTTGCAAAAATAGGTTTCTCCCAGACCTTCTTCCAAAAAAACTCTTAATCGCGACTACGTCGCTTGCTTTTCTTGATATATGTTTTTTCTTTTTCTCTTTCACCGCAGTCCCGGTGCCGCCTGTGTTCCCATATTCAAGAACTGAATCAGGCAGACCATGTCCGCATTAAACGCCATTCCTCGTGCTCCTGGCTGAAGCGGAAAACCTTCCATAAGCGCGTGCTGATAAAACGTGTCCGGCAACACACTCGACATCTCGAACAGATTATACGCCAACTGGTCCGGCAGTCCCGCAGGTGAAGACGGGAACATGAACGAATCATTCGCCGCCATCGACAAGTGACAGTTAAACAGCAACACATTTCCGTCATTCGTGCATAAATTCGTCAACGCCTGTGCGTACGGAACCGGGTCACCGTCCTGTGACTCACCGTCCGTAATGTGAACCACAATTGGCGGGAAACTGTACGGATGGTCCTGAATCCACGCAGAAAGCAACTCGTGCGCATGATAGAACATGTGACACATCGGCGTTCCACCTTCCGCAACCGGGTCAACCCAAATTGGAACTTCACACGGAATCTGAAATACTTCACCCGTCTCTTCGTCCGGAATCACCTGCATCCGCTGGTCGATACGAATCGGATTCATACCAATATCCGAAATCGACACAATCGCGCGGTCAGCGAGCGGACCACGAAGCGCAGACTCGATAATCGGCGTCCCCGTTGGGTCGGTACGATAACCAAAAACACCAATATCCATCCAGTCCTTAATACCAGAATCACCGCTGGCACGAATCGCCATATTCTGTAACCAACCGTTCAGCGCGGAAACAAGTTCATCACACTTCCGGTTCTGCGACGCTCCCAGTGGCTCCTCCATCGAGTACGACTGGTCCAAGAGAAACAAAAAACATGCTTTATTATGACGACTAATTTCCTGTGAATAAGCCATTTCAGGTTCCTTTTAAATAAATGATGATTATAAATAATATTCGTACTACATCGCGCTTGCACGACTAGTCCCAAAGGGACTACGACATTCCGCGTCATTATCTCTTTTCTAGCGGTAAATCTCCGCCATTATATCCCAATTCTCCGGTTTCAACACACCTTTTGCAATCGCGGTCGCTTTCTTGACGGAGAACGTCGCTTTCACTTGGGATTTTTCCTCCCACGTCGTCAGCTCTTTTTCCATTCTCTCACATTTTCCAAGAAATTCGTTCCACGACGGACGTTTTCCGAGGTTCTTCATCAACTTTCCACGCGCTTCCAAGTATTCCTCCGCAAGTCGCGCTTCCAGTGATGCTCCTGGCAACGTGTGAAAATCATCAATTGACGTCACCCCTTTCGAGGCGGTCGGATTCTGATACTCTTCATAAGAAGAATAAATCTTATACCCTGTCGTTTTCCCGTTTTCTTCCACTGCTCGGAAATAGCCCGACACGATTTTTCCATCGCGTAGCTCAGCTTCTTGGATCTTGTCGTTCACTTCCGTTTCACTCGGTAACCGTTCATCCAGAATCGGCGTGAGAATCTCGACAGATCTCTTCCGCAGGTCGCTCACATGCGGGAAATCCATCTCGTTCTCCGTACTTTTTCGGAGTTTTTCGTCCATTGTCTTGATTTTCGTCATGATTTCACCCGCGTCACTCACCGCGCTGATGAAACTCTTCGGTGGCGTTTTCTGAAGCAGAGCCAAATCTTCTTCAATCTCGCTCAGATACGTTTCCTCTATATAATTTACGAGTAACTCGAATTTCTTCTCATGATACGCTTCCGCCAGCGACTTTCTCTCCTCGCGGTCCAGTCCTTTTCCTGCCTCGCTGACTTTCTGTGCCAGTTCCTCAATCTGTTCCGTTTTCGTCTCCGGACGGAAGGTAGATTCCTCAATTTCCGCGAGTTTCGTCATCGCCATTTTCGCACGGGCACTGTAACCGATACGTCGCACTTCCAGCTGAAATTCCGCATCGATGTTCTTATTCACAAGCACTTTATTACAGAGCCGAAACGCATCCTCGTAATTTTCCGCGTCGAAAGCCGCCTGCGCGTCCAAAAATAACCGTTTCGCCTCATGTACATCTCGAGCACGGTCCACACGCTCCGTTACTAAAGCTGTCATCTCGCCGACTTTCGTCCGAATCGTCTCGTTTTCCTCCGCCAGTTTCGTATCTGGATTTTTTTCGGAGAAACCCACCAACGACTCAGAAAAGTCCTTTCCGTTCCGTACTAACTGACTGTGCGCTTTCTGAACACTCTTAAATGCTGCCTCGGAAGTTTCCCGGTTTTCTTCCGTAATGTTCTCCATATCCGCGAGACTTTCCGCGTTAATCTTCCGTAACGGTCTCAGAAATCCTGAAAGATTACCTAAAACGGTATTCCAGCTCCGTAAATAAGCCATATCCGGTTCATATGTCCCATATCGCGCCATGTTATTAATAAACACAGAGTTCTCCGTCGGCAACGGTAAAATAAGATGCACTTCCGCCAGTCCTTCCTGTAACGCTCTTGCCGTCCGGACTTTCTCCTGCCGTGTGTATGAATTACGTGCCAAGTCCATAATCAATTCCTGATCGTTTGGCACAGAACGCGGCGGCACCTTAAAAAAATCAAGTAACGAGGCGCCCGTCAGTACAAGTAACGGACACAATGCTAAAAGGAGGATAAATAGGGTTTTATTCTTCATAATATCTTTTTCTCACTTCCGATTTAATCTCTTCTTCGAGTTGGTTTCCGTTCTCTCGACGGTCGGAACTGTTGCATAAAATCTTTCGTCAGCGCGAATGTCAACTCATAATTCTTCCCGCTTTCCTGTTCACCGTCCAACTTAAACTGATAATATGGCGTAACAAAAATCGACACACTCTGTGTATCCTGCGCATTTTGCGCCCCATCTCCGTTCAGCCGAATCTGGAACGACACCAGAAAATACCGCGTTTCCGTGCGTGGAACCAGCTCCATCCACTCACCCTCCACGACCATTTTCGGTGGACTGTCGAGCGACTTCTCCTCACCCGGAATAATCTCTCGCACCACCATCATCGTCGTGAACGGACTCGGTGATGTATCCGATTTCGCCCGAGGAACCATGAGCCGAACACGAAATTCCGGCGTTTCTTTCCGCGTCGTCTTCACCGTCTGTTTCACCTCAAAATCCTTGGTGTCATACAGTAACTGCACCCGCGCACCCGCCTCTTCCTGCGACATCTGGAACGGCTGTAAACCCGTGGAGAGCGTTTCCGCCCCCTCACCGAACGGGTCTAAATTCTCTTCGGAATCACTTGCAGTACCGGTCTTATTTTCCGACTTTTTCCCGGATTTCTTCCCTAACTTTTCTGATTTCGCATCGTCCAGCATCTTCTGCGCGTCAGGAGGTAACGGAACATCATACATAAAATTCCCAGAGAAAACCGCAGTGATTACCGGTGTTTTGGCCTCCAGCATCTTCAGTTTTTTTACTTTTTGAGTTTCTGCGTCGAAATACATTCTCCCTTGAAAACACTGAACCGTATTTTCTTCCTGTTCCGTCCAGCTTGTCGCACTTTTCGGAATCGCCAGTTCCAGCTCCTCTTTTTCCTGCACCCGACGCGCAAGCCGTTCCCGACCCACATTCAGAATGCTCGGCATTTTCTCTGTATACACCTTCTCACGCGCGACGCGAGCGTCCTCAATTTCCTCATCCGTCGCCGACTCGCTCACGACCGGCATTTTCAGTAATGCCGTCCGATTCACCAGCTCTGCAAGTTCCTGATACGCCTCCATTCCTTCCGCGTCACGGACGTTCTTTTTCAGTTCACACGCAGTAATGGCAGACTGTAGTGCCACGATTTCTTTCTCTATTTCCGCAAGTTGCTCACGTACCGACTTGATTTCCTCCAGCTTTTTCGCGTCTGCGTTTTTCCGCTGAACCTTAATCTGTAAAATCGGCATATATGTCCGTGAATCCTTCGTCATTTCGACGATTACCGCCTCGAAACCGAGTGCTTCCGCCAGCTCCGGTACATAATAACGCCGTCCCGGTTCATCAGGGAGTTTCGGTCGTTCCAGCTTCTCCCGCGTCAACACATGCTTTCGCGCAGGTTTTTTCACCGCTCCAGAAACACCCACATTTCCACCATCACCAGAAAGTCCAGAATTTCTGGAAACCCCAGAAACACCATCCTCTCCCGTATTTTCCCCATTCACAGAGGTATCTTCTTTCGGAAACTCTACGCAATTCGGTTTTTCTTCTGTTCCGCCGAAAGGATACGCCGTCCCCTCAAAAAGGATATATCCACAGTCCAGATTCAGGTCACGCACTTCATCCGCGTTGAATCCGCCAGCGTCGCGAATATCCGTTTTTCCCTGCAACACGACCGGAAAATCGTCGTTTTTCGAGTAATACACTACTTTCGCGCTCGTCTCCATAACTATGCGCCGAGTGAAACGGTCCGCCGCCAGTTCCTTATCCCACTGTGCGAGTGTTTCCGGCTCCGTCTTCACGAAACTCTTACCCGGCAGGAACGGCGATTCTTCCTTCTTTCCGTCACGTTTCTGACTGCGACCGTCGCCGATATACGCTCCGTCCGCGTCGTATTTTCCCGCCTCCGCCTCGGTTTCTGAATCCGTTCCTAAATCGTTACCGTTTCCAACTCCGTCTCCACTTTCCGCTTTTTCCGCGTCACGCAAAGCGTCTTCTTCCTCGTCGAGCTTCACGCCTGGTCCGGAATCGTCATCCGTCTCGAGTTCATACGTCTCTTCTTCTGGTTCCGTTTCTGAA
>JAUNAI010000250.1:0-1520 GCA_030527705.1 Planctomycetia bacterium
AGTGCCGCGTCATCATCGTCATCATCACCAGCAAGTGCCGCGTCGTCATCGTCATCATCACCGAACGCGGAATCATCATCGTCACCACCGAAATCAACGCCACCAATTTCATCGTCGATACTCACCTCAGCGTCGGCGTCATCGTCATCAGCTTCTTCACTGTCAATCGCGTCCTCGATGGAGAGCGTTTCAGCTTCTTCCTCTTCTTCCTCGTCACCGAAATCATCACTGAAATCGTCGCCATCTTCCGAGGCTTCACCATCTTCAGCTTCTTCGCCGTCGAGCATTTCTTCACCATCTTCTTCGGTCGCAGGAGCGTCAGGCGTGTCATATTCTTCATACGAGCCGGTCTGACCATTATAAATATAGCCATCATTAGCCCAGTAACCGACACTGGTGTCGACATTTTTCGCGTCAATATTTTCCTGGAGAGCCGCGATTTCACGTGCTTTCTCATAAGCTGCGAGTTTCGCAGAGGCACGGTACACTTCTAACGTCTGACGGATTTCTCCCTGAACGAACTGCAAGTCATAACCAATCTGTTTCTGAACACTAGAAATGGAAACACCTTCCAGTTCCGCACCTTTTTTGAAATCGATAATCGCGTCATCTTCACGACCAAGATTCATCAGGGCGAGACCCCGAAAATAATACACGCTCGGATTTTTCGAGCTATTATCGACGCATTTCGTCAGTTCATCGAATGCCGCACTGTAATTCTGCGCATTATAATAATGGACGCCTCTGCCGAACGCCTGATAAATAACCGCGTCGTCACCTGTCTGTGCAAAAGCCGCCGTCGAAACCAAGACCGCCGTCAGTGTGAACAAACCAAGAATCGCTTTCCGATACATATCGGCTTACTCCTAAAATTCAATTAAATCGCATATCGTTTACGAAAACCGTACCGTATTTCGACACTGACATCTCCGTAAAGTATCTAATCTATTCTTCCAATTATCGTCATCGGCATTTCACCCACTGAAGAAAAAATTTCTCTAGACTTTTTACTTAATTTCATTCAAGAACCATCTTTTAAGTGCGGGTTATTCCGGTAAATCTCTTTATACCGTCACTCCGTCCACTAACACCATGTTCATTTTATGCCCGACAGACTTAAAATATATATTTTCTCCACTTCCCTGACACTCTCGCAAGTCGCTTGCCAGTTAATCCGTATGTACTTACGGAACGGCTGATTAACTGGGTACACAAACATCTCATCCGCAATCGTGTGTAAAATGGCAACTTTCAGGGAATAAATTTTTTTCCTAAATTACGCAATGTAGTATAGTAGTATAATCGTGTCTTAAACCGCTTAGTATTTTCCGCGGACGAGTCATCCACGTACTCCGTGTGACTTAATCAGCGTCTCCTTACGGATTCGGGCTCCACTCTGGACGGGAAAGTTTACCCGGTACCGAAACGTTCTGCCCTACCGCAGGACTGGCCGATTCAAGAATCAGACCTCCCGGTGAGTTTCCGACACTCTTTGGCATACCGACAGTCTGCGTGTTCCC
>JAUNAI010000250.1:1530-5884 GCA_030527705.1 Planctomycetia bacterium
CTGTACATTCCCTGCAGTCTGCGTACTGGAACCACCAGTGAGGTTAATCGGAACTCGATGAATCAGAATCCGCTTGTCGCTCGTGTAATAAAGAATCTGAAGTTCCAGTGCCTGATTCTGTGGGCAACTCCGCGCCCATGCCATGTCGAGCGGAATTGTGAGGCCAGCCTGTCCATTATTAATAATGTTAGCAACGTCCTCAGCAGTGTATTTCCACTCCGAAACACACATCGGCTTATCACTCGTCTTCCCGGAAGGCGTCAGGACGGAAACTTCCAGCGGAGCAGGTGCGAGAAGAATATCCCCAGAAGCGTCACGGAGCTGGAATTCTGCGTGAATTCCCTCCGTCCCAATCGCGCGGACTTTCGCAGTTTGAAGAATGACGGAATGAACATTCGCGCTATCCGTTTTTCGTACACGAACCTGACGCGGAGCGACTCCTGTTCCTACACCATTACCAGTTCCATTTCCTAGAACAACCTGCGTACCAGTAGCCGGATTCGGTGGTAAAGACTGTGGCGCGGAGGGGTTTCCGAGTGTCGATGCTGGCGGTTGCTGTGTGACAGGTGCGGTCGACGTTCCGATTCCGATTCCGTTTCCGTTATTTCTTGTATTTCCTCCATTCCCCACATTTCCGGAATTTCCTGGGATGGGCTGAACGATGGAATTCGTTGACATATTATAAGCGGAAGAATTCACACCTACATTTCCGGTCGGTGAGTAAGCGGAATTGCGACTGGCAGCGTTATTTTTTCCTTGAAGTGAGGCGATCTGTTGCCGAAGTGCTTCATTTTCACGTCGAAAATCTTCCATTTTTCGGTTACTGCGCCAGATACGTTCGCGTTGCTGAGCATTTTCCTGTTCAAGACGCGCGATGGCCTGCTGATTCTGCGCGCACCCTGACGAGAGTACGACGCACAAAACCGCCAGTCCGAGGCTCGATAAACAGATGAAAGAGGATTTCATACCGACTTTTACTCCGCTTCACTCCGCAACAATATCCATAAAAATTAACCGATGTTCATAGAATAGCGAAATTTTCACCTCTTGTCCAGAGCAATTTTAAAAATTTTTAAGGATTTTCCCCCACCCCTTGTAAATTTTTTTGGAATCGTGTATAATTTATTAATATAATGTCCAGTTCGGCTGAAAAATCCACACGCCGAGCCAGTTTCCTTCCTTAAAAATGGTGAAATCATGAAGAAATATCTACCTATTTTATTCACACTCCTTCTTGCGTTGCCGATTACGTCGGTACCCACCACGCAGGTTCAAGGAGCGTCTATCCATTTCAGTTTTGAAACGTCTCTGGACGGCTGGAAAGTCGTTGAGGGAAGTTTCGGTGACACGCGATGCGGACTGGAATTTCAGCATCATTCTAACAACACGAAACCATGGCCGAAAGATGGAAAATTCCATTTTTCGTCGCTCGAAAACAAGGATTTTCCAGATGACACGCTCCGTGGTGTGGGGGAATCTCCGATCTGGAAAAATACAGGGAAAACCATCACTCTGCGCGTTGGCGGTGGAACGGGAAACGGAACCCCGACGGCGAATGTAGATAAATTCGGTGAGACGACCGTCGTTCAGCTCTGTGAAATCTGCTCCAATGAATGCGCGGAAACCGCTCCGCAGGTGCGTGTGGTGGCAGAAGCGCACGGGAAAAACTCACAGGTTTTCGTTCCGACGACGTGGGATACGGAAGCGCTGATCGGAAAGAATCTGATGATTCGCATGGTTGATAACGCAACCGGCGGCTGGGGACACGTGACGCTCGATGATGTTAAAATTGAGGGTGAACTGAAGCCTGAATTAACGGAACAGTTCCGAAAAGTGCGTGGGCGTGTTCTCCCCGACCTGCCGAAATTTATTGAAATTAAGCCGACAGTGGTGGACCCCGACGCGAAAAAGAACGCGGAACTCGTCCGTGCGCCGATTCTCTACGTAGCGCGTGAGCAGTATCGACGCGACCACCATAATACCGCAACGCTCTTCCAGACAGGAGAAATTAACACGAATAGCTTCGTTGGCGGTTCTGCTCTGCGAATTGCGGACTTCTCTCAGCTCGACGCGAATGGAAATCCGAAAATCACCACGATTCTGGAGTGTCAAGATGGTATTATCCGCGACCCGGACGTGAGTTTCGACGGAAAACGGATTTTGATTTCCATGCGGAAAAATAAGGAGGACGATTATCATATCTACGAGCTGAACGCGGACGGAAGCGGACTGCGCCAGATTACGTATGGTAGCGGCGTGAGCGACATCGACCCGATTTACCTGCCGAATGGGAAAATTCTGTTCGGAAGCACGCGCGAGCCGAAATTCTGCATGTGTAACCGACATATTATGTGTAACCTTTTCACGATGAACGCCGACGGAAGCGAATTGGACCAGATTGGTCACAGTACACTTTTTGAAGGACATCCATCTCTGCTGGCCGACGGACGCGTGGTGTATTATCGCTGGGAATATGTAGACCGAAACTTCGGCGACGCGCAGGGCCTCTGGGTCACGAATCCAGACGGCACGTCTCACCTGATTTACTGGGGTAATAACATCGCGTCCCCGGGTGCAGTCATCGACCCACACGAAATTCCCGGCACGTCGAAAGTCGTCTGCACGTTCTCGTCCTGCCATGACCGACCGTGGGGTGGAATCGCGATTCTGGACCGTTCACAAGGAATCGACTCACCGAATGCCGTCGAGTTTACGCTCCCGCCGGAAGGACGGCTGAAGGTCGGTGTCGGTGGCTATGATAATTACGTAAGTCTGCCGGTGAAGTATGAAGACCCACGTCCGCTGTCGGATTCCGTGTTTCTCTGCTCGCGTCAGAATAAGGAATCGGGCGTGAAAGACCACATGGAACTCGTCCTTTTCGATCTGGACGGACATGAAACGTCGATTCTAACGGACGAAAATCCGAAATGGGGAATTTACGACGCTCAGCGTCTTGCATCTCGACCGCTTCCAAAACGGATTGAGTCGCGTCTTGACCCGCCGTCCACACGCACGCAGACGACCGGTACTTTCTACGTTTCCGACGTGTATGAAAGTCAGGAAATGAAGAATGTAGAACGCGGCGAGGTGAAATACCTGCGCGTCATCGAGTCTCCCGAAAAACGGTACTGGACGCGTGAAGGTTGGAGCCTCGCGGGTGAACAGGCTCCGGCGATGAACTGGCACGATTTCAGTAATAAACGTCTTCTGGGAACCGTTCCTGTCGAAGAAGACGGGAGCGCGAATTTCGAAATTCCCGCGGATACTTTCGTCTTTTTCCAGCTTCTGAATGAAAAAGGTGAGATGATTCACTCCATGCGGAGTGGTACGATCGTCCGTCCCGGCGAAAATCAGGGGTGTATCGGCTGTCACGAAGACCGCCTGAACGCTGTCCCGCCACGTCGTACGGTCAAGGCGCTTCTGCGTCCTGCCAGTGCACTGAAACTGCCGGAATGGCACCCGGCAGGTCGGGAATTCAGCTACATGGAGCATGTTCAGCCAATTTTCGACCGTCACTGCGTCCAGTGTCACGACTTTAACGGTCCTGGCGCGAAGAGCGTTATTCTCGCTCCCGACCGGAATCTGCTGTTTAACGTATCGTACACGAGCATTTATCAAAATAATAAGATTATCGCGCCGGGAGCCGGACCAACGAAAACCATGGACTCGAAATCGTGGGGGTCCACGGTCAGTCGCTTAAGCCAGATCGTCTCGAACGGCCACGGTGACGCACGTGATGAGAAATTTAAGCTGACGGATACCGAAAAAGACATCGTCCGGACGTGGATTGACCTGAACGGTCCGTATTATCCGACTTTCGCGTGCAACTACCGCCAGAATCGTTACGGACGTTCTCCGCTGACGAACGACGAGTTGAACCGTCTCACGCAACTGACGGGCGTAAAATTCGAGTATAATAGCCGGAATTTCTGGCAAGTGATTTTCGACCGTCCAGAATTTAGCGAGTGCCTGAAAAAACTGGACGCGAATTCTGCGGAATACCGCGAGGCGATTACGATTATTAAGACTGGCGCCGACCGACTCAAGACGCAGACGCGCGCAGACATGAAAAACTTCCAGATGCGCGACGAGGATGACCTCCGACGGATGGAGAAATACGACCGCTGTCAGGTTATGCTCGAAGAACAGCGAAAGAAGTAAAAAGTAAAAAAGGACGATTACAGATTACACGTTAACGCCTCCTTTTTTAGCCTGAAAATTTCATATCCCACGGATTTCACGGAAACCAGTGGTTTTAAATCTCCCACAGATTTTCACAGATTTTAAATATTTACGATAATTTAAAATCCGTCTGTGAAATCTGTCTCTTCTGTGGGAAGTGCCGAAAAATACG
>JAUNAI010000251.1 GCA_030527705.1 Planctomycetia bacterium
GTTTTTACCTCCTTCTTGTTGTTTGCGATAAGTTTTGATTTTTTAAGGGGGTAGTATGAACAGCCCCTAGAAACGACTAAGTGAATGTGGAACATACCGCGCTGGGAGCGACTACCTAACTAATACGAATCGTCTCCGAAATTGGCGTGCGGGTATCAATGCGGATATACTGGATTCCGAGTGTCTGAGCACCTTCCGAGATGTTTTTTTGCCAATCTTGGATGGCATTTAAGTATTCCGTGCGAATTTCCGTTGGCATGGACGTCAGGCTTTCCGACGGATTTTCGAGCGAAACAAATTGCGTTCGCGAATCGTACGGAAACTCCCACTCGTCCGCGTCCAGTACGTGAAAAAGGACGATTTCATGCTTTTTTGCCAGCAACAATTTTAGTTGCGGAACGATTTCCCCCCACGTCTCTACATCGAACAGATCCGAAAAGATAAAAATTTTCCCACGCCGCGTACAGTGCGACGCTAAATGGTTCAGAACCTCCGAAAACCGCGCAGTTTTCTCGGTTTCCGACTTCTTTTTCATGGGTGGAAATGGCGGTTTTTCGAGAAAATCGAGACTGTCCACCCAGTGGTTTTCACCGGTCGAAAGTCGTAGCGAAACGGTCGAGGAACCGTTCAAAGCGGTAAAACTGACCAAATCGCGTTGCTGAAGCGCCACATACGCCAACACTGCCGCAGTACACTGTGCGTATTCCCGTTTTGAAAGTCGTTTTTTGCTTGATGTTCCGTCTTCCCCCGAAATTCCTGCAAAATCCATACTCGGCGAATAATCAAGTAGGAAGTAAAATGCGGTATTCGCCTCCTCGCGATAACGACGTTGAAAGAGCTTCCCCGACCGTGCGAAAACGCGCCAGTCAATGAGTTTCGGGTCGTTTCCCGTCTCCCAGGGACGATGGTCCTGAAATTCCGTCGAAATCCCGCTCCGTACACTATTATGTTCGCCAAACGTCATACCCGTTGCAAGTTGCGCGACACGAAGACGGAAATTCCCCAACTGCGCAAGAGCGTGGGAATCGAAAATGGAGGTGTTTTCTGATTTTTTAACGTTTTCTGTGTTCATAATTCTTAATCCCATTCTTTCCACGTTTCCCGTGTGACGACTTCCATCTTTCCGTCTTTTATCTTGAAAATCACCGCGCCTTCCCGCCCTGTATGATGCACGATCGTCCCTTTTTCGCGGAAAATCTCCGTCGTTTTCTTCTGTTCATTATTCTTGGAATCACAGATTACTAGATATTTCGGCTTGCACCAATTCCCAAACGCCGGCGTGCAACACGTTTTCCCACCATGATGAGGCGCAAGAACCACGTCACAAGGAATCGGCGTCTGCGCAAGTACGAAATCCAGCCCCGGTGGCGCTAAATCTCCGGTTAAAAGAATCCGAAAACCCTCATATTCCAGCAACAACACAAGTGAATTCGCGTTCGTCTTCAGCGGTTCCGCCTCCAGCGACGAAAAAGACGGGTGAATCACCGAGACTGCGCACCCTTCCATAATCGGAATTCTGTCTCCCGCCTGAATTTTTTGAACAGGAATCCGATGTTTCTCAATTTCAGAGTATAGATGTCGTAACATGGCCGACGTTTCCGCGTCGATTTCCGCCTGTGTTTTGCGTCCGGAACGGTTTAAAACACGGTTGGAGGAACGATATAAGGTATGGGAATGATTTAATGCGCGATTTTCCTCTAAAGTTTCTGAGATTTCCTGATGATCTTCTGAAACCGAAAAATCCCCGACGAGATGCGCATTTTCATCTTCCAGAAACGCTTGATACTGTTTCATCATCTGCGGCGAGACGAAAAACTGACCGATCTGGAAGCGATCCATGATTCCGGGAAACGCATTATAATGGTCCATATCCGGATGAGAAATGACTGCTGCATCGAGTCGTAAAACACCGAGATTCCAGAGAAATTCTGAAATAGTACGTTCCGGATATTCCGGTGGCGCGAACTGGCCAGCATCATACAGAATCGTTTTTCCGTTCGGGAATTCCAACAGAATCGACAATCCGTGTGAGAGCGAAATGAAGGAGCAACGTAGTTCCCCCGTCCCCGTCCGATGTGCCTGCCAACACGGAAGCGCAAGGACAAGAAATAGCCCGAAAACCAGTGCGTAATGATTTTTCCGCCGGAACCGCAACTTGGGAAAGACGGCTAATAGGATTAAAAACGTATATAGTGCGAAAATCCAGAACGTCGGCATTCCCTGCAACCAGAAACAGTGACCGGGAATCTCCGCACCCCAGCGAATCAGGTCAAGCATGACAGTCAGTGACCATGAGCACAACCATCCCAGCGCAGAACCCAGTCCCGGCACGAAACCGAAAAGGACGACACCCGCACCGGACATCATCGCCATCGTGAGCGGAAGCCAGAGGAGAATATTCAGAAAAATGCCAGCAATCGCCGCGACGTGGAACGATTTCACCACCAACGGCATTAAAATAACCGTCATCTGAAGCGAGGAATAGAGCACGTTCAGTAGTCCGAGAACCGCCTGACGCGCCAATTTCCACACAATTTCCCGACGAGGTGCCGACGGAACGAGTAGATATTCCCACGCTAAATCCAGGCGTTTTTCCTCCGGTTCCCCACTTTTTTTACGTGTATTCTCCTTCAAGATTGGCGTGAAATACAGTGCTCCCACCGCCAGAAAAGAAAGCTGGGTTCCAGTCGAAAAAAACGCCGTCGGATTCAGAATTAAAACCACGATTCCTGCCGCTGCGAGAGTATTCATGGATGAATGGCGGCGATAAAGCCAAAGTCCAATCGTCGAAATCGTCACAATCACCCCGGCTCGGAGTGCTGGCGGACGGGCACCACTAATGAGAACATAGAGCCACACGGAAAAAAGTACTACCGTAATCGTCCGGGTTCTGCTCAGCCCCAAAAATCGGCACACGAGAAAAAAACCACCCGCCAAAAGTCCAACATGCAGACCGGAAATCGACATAATATGAATCGTACCGGTTTCCATCATCAGGTTCATATCCTCGAGTGACGCTTCCTCCCGACACCCCAAAATCAGTGCGGCGGCAAGCGGTTTCGTCTCCGACGTCAAGAACCGTTCCAGCTGTTGTGACGCAGAATCTCGCAGAAACTCTATCGTCCTGAACACCCCCCAAAAACGCGGACGCGACACCCTTTCCGGGTTTTCAGGAACTGGCACCTGCATAACCGCCAAAATTCTCTGCTGACGGTAATAATTTTTCGGCGAGAACGAGCCGGGATTCATCAATTCCGAAAAAACGCTCATCCTTCCGCTCATTCTAAGCACGTCGCCGACATGAACATCTTCCACACGCCCCTTCACGCGGACGACCAGATTTCCTGACGCACGTTCCCACGTGTCCCCGGACTTTCGCGCACGGACTTTCAGCTGTAAAATGGTAACGACTTCCTCCTCACCCGTCTCTCGCTGTGAAAACTGTACCAACGCGCTAGGATACATATACTGGGGTGGATAAACGACCTTTCCCTCCACATACTCCAACGAAAACGGCGTCTCCGCGTGAAATCCAATCTCCCTTTTCGGGTAATAATTCCAATATAAATGATGAAAAAGCCCACCGAACGCGAAAACCGCCGCAAGAGAAACCGCGACGAGCGCCAGAAAGCGTTTTTCCTGCGTGAGCGTTTCGTTTTTGTATGGAATTTTGCGAAAAAACGCCCATAACCGCCTCAGCCACGGAAAATCGTACGCCGAGACCAACGCAACAGCGAGCGTCAAGAAAATCCCCAGAAGCACAAGCCACCCCCACGCTGCCGTGGAAACCGACGCAATCGGATTTTCGCACGCCAGACAGAATCGATCGACCAGAATCCCCGCCACCAACATCCCCAAAATGGGCGCCAACGGCTGATACTCCACGTCGAATTTCCCGGCAAGTGTTTCTTCTCTCATAAATTTTCAATTTTTCAATAACCGCAAGCTACCGCCTTCCGCTCGTTTTCGACATACTCACTACTTGACTGCCTGCCTGGAAGGAATCATTCTTCTAGGAGAACGCGCAAGCCCAGATTACGGTCCCGGTCTTCCTGCGAGCAGTTATTCCTGCACGCCGACCGACAGTATAGAGCGTAGTGGTTCCAGCCACCGCCACGAATCACGCGACGCGAGCCACTCCTCGGACCCATTGGGTCCGTGACCGAATTGGTTGGATAAGCACCATACCAATCCTGACACCACTCACACACATTACCGTGTATGTCATAAAGCCCCCACGCATTCGGAGCGTAACTCTTCACGGCTACCGTCTTACCGTGATACGTCCCTTTCGTACCCGTACCATAAGGATGTCTGCCGTAGCAATTCGCCTTGTCACCATTCAACGTACTACCAAAATTAAACGGCGTTGTCGTTCCCGCCCGACACGCATACTCCCACTGCGCTTCAGTCGGCAGACTTATCTTCATGCCAATCTTCTGCGACAATTTCGTGCAAAAGTTCAGACAGTCGTTCCAACTCACGTGCTCGACAGGATTCTGTGCTCCAATAAAGTTACTCGGATTCTTTCCCATCACAAATTTCCACATTTCCTGCGTTACTTGTGTTTCAAGTAGCCAGAAACCTTTTGTCAGTGTTACCATATGCAACAATTCGTCATAAATGCGATTAGTTTCTGAAGACGGACTACCCATCATAAACACACCCGGCGGACAGTAACGAAAAGCGTATTCGATACCGTCAACGGTTTTTACCATTCTTTTACCCGCTTCCACTTGTAATGGCGCATATTTTTCTTTCAACTCCTTAAATTTACGTTTTTTCTCCGCCTCCAATTCCACTTTCAATCGAGCTTCCGCCTTTCGTTTAGCTTCCTCTTTTTCTTGTTTACGCAGTTCCGCCTCATGTTTTTGTAGCAAATCCGCGCGCAATTTCTCATAATACTCCTGTTCCAGTTCCGCCACGGTTTTCTGTTTGGTACCGGAAGTTAGTTTAGGATTGTTCAAGACCGACGATGTTGGAAACACTTGACCTTTCAACGCTTTTACGAATTCCGTACATGACGAAAATCTTCCTTCCGGCTTCTTCGCCAATGCGCGGAAAATCGCGGTATTTACGGCGTCTGGCACGTTTTTAATTTCGTCCGGTGCGTCCTGCATAATCGCAAGTCGGAGCATGGCAACGTCCGGTATCTGGAATGGAAGGTTGCCCGCAAAAAGCTCATACGCCACGATTCCCAGAGAATACTGGTCCGTCCGTTCCGTCTGTCGCTTTCCCTGCCACTGTTCCGGCGGCATGTAAGGGCGCGTACCGCTCGTGTCGATTTCTCGATTGGAATATTGCGAAAGCGTGTTGTGAATTTCAGACGCCAACCCAAAATCAATCAGATTTACTTCCGTAATTTTGCCATTTTCAATCGTTACGAAAATATTCGACGGCTTCACGTCCCGGTGCAACACTTTTCGTGAATGCGCATAGTCCAACGCACCCGCAACCGCCTTCAAAATCGGAATTATTAGATTATTTTTCCGTAAAATCCCCGACCGCGCCAACTTGTCAAGCGACTGTCCCTCCAGCCACTTCATCACGACAAAATAACCCAACCGTTCATCTTTTTCCAACGCCAAAACGGGGCAAATATGCTGATGATTCAACGCCTGAATCCGCGAAAAGACGGTTTTTACCTGTTCCATCGCGTCTTCACGATGACGAATCTCCGCCGGAACGAATTTCAGCGCAACATACCGTTCTCCAACCGTATCGTACGCTTTCCAAACCACACCCATTCCGCCTTGCCCAGCTTTTTCGACAAGCCGATACTTCCCGATTTCCTGCCCCTCCTTCAACTCCAACATCTGCGGGTCAAAATACGGCATCGGTGCGTGCGTTTTCAGGTCGTTTAATGTAAATTGTGAG
>JAUNAI010000252.1 GCA_030527705.1 Planctomycetia bacterium
CAGCTCGATTATGGCTGCGTGGCGGGGAACGTTACCGGAAGATAGTTGGCGGATTCACGGACTTTACGGTGATCATCGTAACTTGGCGCCGATAACGCTTTTTACCGGGACGGATGACATTCTGTATCGTGGAGCACGATTATTCCGGGAGCGTGTGGAAGTCGTAAATCAGGAAGCTAGGTGGAATCAGGAGCTTGTGCGGAATCAGGAGTGTGGAGAGAATCAAGAAGCTATACGGAATCAAGAGCCTGTGCGAAATCAGGAGTGTGGAGAGAATCAGGAAGAGAGTTGGAATCAGAGATATGGTGAAATTTCGGAAAATAATCTGAATCAGGGAAAATCGGTACGACTGGAATACTGGGAGCGTCTGGGAATGTTTCACTGTTGGGTTCTCATTCCATTTCCGGAATCCCGAGCAGAGCGGAAACGAATCGTGGAAATTGTACGGAATAAGGAATAATTAGAGAGTATTTACTCCTTTTTCCATGAATTTTCATGAGTTACGTTATTTCTTCTTCATGGTGAATGGAATCGTACTGTTCGTGTGAACATTCTCTATTTCGTGTGAGATAGACGGAATAATGTGAGGGAATCAGAACTTTATCTGAAGGCGCTCGACCAGTCCGACGTCGGGACGGTAAGTGAGTGGTGAGTCGTCGAATTCCAGTTTCCGGCAGAAAGCCAGACCGATTTCGAACTGGAAATTCAGCTCGCCAATTTGGGGTTTCGCACGTTCTATGCCGAACATGAGACGGAGTTCACGGTAAGTTGCCAGCTCTTCACGCTCTGCGAGCTCTATAGCCCACGTTCCGCCAGAATATTCACCTGCCACATAAATCCATAATGGTCCCAATGCTGAAATTGGAGAATCCGCTTTCCGACTTATTTTCGGTTTTGGGAAGGAAAAGTCGAATTTCCAGTTCTCATTCGGTTGCCACGTTGCTCCAGCGAGCGGGATGACAGACCATTCTTCCATCGCGGTATAGAGAAGGCCGAAAGAAAACTGCCACTGTGGAGACGGCGTCCAGACTGCTACACCACCACCGGGAAGTCGGAACATGTCACTGGAACTCGTCTCGAAATCAGTCGCAACTCCTGGCGTGACGAAAAGCATGACGCGCCAGAAGTCGTTTATATCGTTCAGCCAAGTCACATTAAGCCCCACGCGGTAGAGTGAATCTGCCATGTCTAGTTTTTTTAGCGTGTCCGGCATGTCATAAAAATGGTCTAGCGCGAAGGTCGGCGAGAAGAGAAACGAACCATGGTTTCCGGGGCAGGGCGCCGCGAACATGGCGCTTACTCCTACATGTACCACTCCCAGTTCATCAGAACCTCCACCGGATGTTGTGAGGGATTCATCGAGTGAAATACTCTGAAAAAAACTGTTTCGGTGCTCTGGCTGCGCACGTAATCCCTGACCTGAAAGCGACTCACTCCCTGAGTTTAGAGAAAGGTCCGCGCCAGAAGAGAAGTTATTCATTTCTGAGGAGAAATCCTCGTATCTTGATGAAAAACCACTCTGTGTAGATGAAAAATCTTCGTATCTTGATGAAAATTCGTTATACTCTGATGAAAGTCCGTCAGTTCCTAAAGATTCCCAGTCGGTTCCGGAGGCGGAAACTTCTGACGGTGCTTCTGTTGCGATGTCATATAATGTTGGAGCTGCACTCTGAGCTGAAATTGTTTCTGGAATAAGTATGAAAATGATTGCCAGAATTTGCACGGGAATGAACGCGGAAAAGGACGCCAACATTCCGGCTGAGTAATACGACGGTCGGGAAATCGGTTTTTTCAGGCAATTCATCAGGAAAATAAGGAAGAATAAAACGTGACGAAATTGGGAACGGAATACTTGCGACATTCCGAAAGCGGAAAAACTATTTTAAAAGTTGTTTTATTTATAGTGTTTTTCCGTCGTAACGTCAAGAGCAATTCCGAAATTTGAGGTATTTTTCCGTTTCTACTCCCAATTTTGTCACGTTATAATTTATACTTATTATTTCTTAATCACCATGATATTACCTGTTTTACTTATTTTTCTTCTTTCCGAATTTAAAGGAGAAGAGGAACATCACGAGAGCTGCGACGAGGAGCGGAATACCGATTATCGGGCGGAAATAGAGCCACGAAATACCAATTGTGACGAGGGAAATGACCGCCGCTAGTAGGAATGTGACGATTCCAGTGGCACCACCGACGAGAGAACCCAAAATTGGAATGACATCCGCGAGAACGGAAAGTGGCTTGAAAATCATGTTTAGCCCTACCATAACGAGAATGAATCCAAGACCACGCAGAATCCATGCGAGAATCGTATTCGACTTCTGAGCGTCGGCAAACATTTTCTCTTTCGAGACGGTATCATGAGCCAGAAGGAGTAAAGTTCCATAGTCAAGTTGCTGGGTGACCAGTTTTCCATCTAACTGTCCCGCTACGACGCTAACCGGTCCGTTTGGAACGTAGGTGAAAGAAATACGTATATCACCGATAGAGGGGGTAGCTGGATTCTGGCCGAAATAGTAGTAGTTACCGGAAATTTGGGGGGCAGCCGGAGCATTACTCGTCACGAGATTGGTAACTGTGTTTACGATTGTTTCTGTAGTTTTCTTTACAGTGGGATTCGGCGTTGTCGCAGTTGTTGCTGGAATCACTGTCCCTTGGGGCGTTACTTCCGAGGTCGCTTCAGCTGTAGGTGCCGGAGTCGTGATGGAATCCGTCAGGACGACGTCTTCTGTTGGAACGATATCCGCAGTTGCACTGCTTTCCATAGTAGTTTCCGTTGGTGTCGTGGTCGGAGTGACTGCCGGAACGGTTTCTGTCGCGGTTTCGGCTTTATGGTCTTCCGGTTTCCAGGTTTTTACGTTATTGGTCAGCGGAATCAGAGCTGTCGCATCGAATTCTCCGAGCGTTGCGAACTTGGCGAATTGCTCTCCAGATTCATATGGCATACTCACTGGGTTATCGTGACCAGCTTCCATAAACGTGGAGGAATTAATGAGTTTATCCGACCATTTTTTACTGTAAGAAGCAGTCTTGGTTGTTGTTGTGCTTCCACCGAGATTTTTTTCGGTGTGTTCTGTAATTGTTTCTTCCCACTGATACATTTCGACTTTTCGGTTCAGTTTTAATGCATTGACACTTACCTGCGGGAAAACGGAGTCCTTGAGTGTTTCGTTGGTTTTCAGTTCACCGGTCGTATAAACCAGTTTACCGTTGTTTTCCTTCAGAACTTCATCAGATTTTACCGGAATACTTATTTCCAGTCCTTGCTTGAGTGTTTTGTAACGGTTAATTGTGCGCCCTTCATTCCAGAATAAAAGCATAATGGCCGCTATAATCAAGAGCAATCCAATAAGAATTCCTTTTAGCGATTCTTTTAATCGGGAAAACCAGGATTGAGAAATGACTTCTGTACTCATAATGAACCTTTCTGAATCGGAATGAAATTTTGATTTAATTGGTAATTTTTATTTTATTATATTTTGTGTTAATTTATTTCGCAAGGGGGGAAATATAGTACATTTCACTCTTTTATAAAAAAATCAGAAAATTTTATTGCAGACCTTGACCATCTTGGGTGTGTATGGTATAATTTTAATTAATATCGTGTCATTTACCCTGTGTGAATGAATTTTCCCACCATTTATCCTATTTTTTAGAATACGAGGTCTGTATGCGACTGTTCGTGACTGGAATTTTCCGCATTTTTAATGTTTTAGGGTGTTTCTGTGTTTTTGGTCTCATTTTGGCGCAACTTGTTATTCTGCCGGAGTGTGCGTGGGGAAAGAATCCCGCGGAAGTGTGGAATCTCGAAGCACTTAAGACTCCACCAGTTGCGAAATGGAGCGCGGTTACAGAAAAAGTAAGTGAAAATGGTGAAAATGAGAGTGTGAAGAAAATTCTCGTTCAGAAAGTCTGGTACACGGGTGAGCCATTTCGTGGGAAGGATACGCGTGTTTTTGCGTTCATGGCGCGGCCGGAAGGGGACGGTCCGTTCCCCGGAATCGTGTTGGTTCACGGTGGTGGTGGGACTGCGTTCTCATGGTGGGCTGAGATGTGGGCGGAACGTGGTTACGCGGCAATCGCCATGGATTTAGCCGGTTGTGAGGTTCTTGAGGATGGTTCTCGAGAATGGATGATGGACGGAGGGCCTAGACAGGGAGACGATGAAAAATTCAAGTATTTCGAGGAAAATGATTACCGGGAAATGTGGAGTTATCACGCAATCGCAAATATTATGAAGGCGCACTCGCTTCTAATTGCGCAACCGTATGTGGATGCGGACCGAACTGCTGCGACGGGGATAAGTTGGGGGGGATACCTTACTTCGATGGTGGCGGGAATTGATGACCGTTTTAAGGTGGTTGTGCCGGTTTATGGATGTGGTGACTTGGAGAGAAATAGCGTCTGGACCGAGCGAATTGAACAAATTCCATGGCCCGGTAAGGACCGTTGGAAACATTTTTTCGATCCGATTCAGTATGTCGGAAACGCGAAATGTCGAATCTGCTTTATGGCGGGAACGGACGATTTCGCATATCCACTCGACATTCATTATAACACGTATAAAAAAGTTCGACAGGCGGAAGTTCGGCTGGAAGTTCACATGCCACACGGACACCGTCAGGGCGCGGATGTGCCGGAAATTATGACGTATATCGACTCGGTGATTCTTGGAACGACGGGACTGCCGAGCGTGGGGGAACTGAAATGGACACGGAATGAAGACGGTACCATTTCCGTTTCGGCACCGATTGTGCGTAATTCTTCTGCTGCAGTTAGTGCGAAACTCCATTACACTACGGACGTGGGCGGTTACATCAGTACGAAATGGACGAACCGCGAGTGGAAAGAGCTTCAGGCGGAAATCGTGAGAGCTGAAAATGACGAAAAAGATGGTAAAAATGCGAAAAATGACACCGTTTATGCGCAGATTCCCAAAGAAATTGCCGAGCTTACTCCGTTGCGTGTGTTTCTGGAAGTTTCGACTGCTGACGGTCAGAGAATGTCTTCTCATTACGCCTTCTGTAAGCCGATTCCGAAACCGAATTTTGAGGCAGTTCCGGAAAATGGGATTCTTCTTTTTGGTCGGAATTCAGCGGGTGAGCTGGTAAACCGTTTCCGTGACATGAGTGGTGGTCCTGTGAATTGGAAAGTGGAGGACGATACACTTATCTCGACGAAAGTCGAAAAAGGACTGATGAATAATAATCATATTCACTCAGATGTCGATTTTCGTGACGCACGGATTCACGCGGAATTTCAACTTCCGGAACGTGGCGACGGGAACTCAGGTCTGTACATTCACGGTCTGTACGAGATGCAGATTCTGAACTCCGTCCATGCGCGAGATGTGAACAAATTAGATGCTGGCGCGTTTTATCTTTTTGCTCCTCCGATTACGTTAGCGAGTATGCCGGGAGGTGAGTGGCAGTCGTACGATATTATTTATCGCGCTCCGCGTCGAGACGAAAATGGAAAAATCGTTGAAAAAGGGCGCATGACCGCGTGGCTAAATGGGCTGTTAGTTCAGGATAATTTTGAATTCGAGGATGCGCGCTCACAGTGGCACCCCATGCGGCGACAGGATACGGACCACATCCGCGCGAAATGGGAACATCAGAAAAAGACCGGTTTCGCTCCACTTTTCCTGCAGGATCATAATAACGCGACAAAATTCCGAAACGTGTGGATTGTGCCGATGGATTAAGGAAGAAACGAAATTTTCCTGAAACTCACCGAAAATTTTTACAGGAAGATTAACGAAATTCCCGAAAATATTATCAATCAGAAGGATTTCAGGTGTGAAATCCTTCTCTATTTTCGTTTTTCCGATTTTTTATGTTGTAATTTTCTGTAATT
>JAUNAI010000253.1 GCA_030527705.1 Planctomycetia bacterium
GAACCGGAGTAAGAACCCGGACGTGAACCGGGACGCGGTCCGGGGCGGTAATCGCCGTTACGACCGTTAAAATCCCCGCCATTTTCCCGTCTGTAATCGCTTCTGTAACCGTTTCTGTCTCCGTTTCCGTTCTTGCGTTCCGGATTTTCCGCTCTCGGGCGCGGACGGTTTTCAGGGACTTGAACCTCTTTCAGGAAAAAGTCGGATAACGGTTCATACCCCGCCTTTTTCATGAGTGCGTCCCAGTTTTTCGGCAACTCAATCTTCACGGTCGCGAAACCGCCACCCGGTAGCGTCATGCTCTTATTTCGGTTCGCATCGCCGGTCACGAGAATCGCGGTTTTCCCCACTTCCATCGCAGGCACGGTTTCCACGTCCTGAAGTCCCGTCCAGAAGAGCCACGGAGGTGTCGCGGTCGTCTCGCCCCCCTCATTTCGACTTAACTTCTCAATGTGACGTTCCAGCGGATACGTTTCCGGATTAAATGCGCTTCCCGGATTCCCCCAGTAATTCGCGTACGCCCGTTCCGCCACAGGTCGCCGAGCCGTCTGAATCAGCGCATCTTCCAGCATCTCTTTCGAGCGGTATTCCTGCGACAAATCACGTGCGACAAATTCCGTCACGAGAATCGTCCGGTACACGAACGGCATCCCGCTACCGAGCGCGAATTGCTCCTTTTCCACCGCGTCCCACGCCATCATTTCCATGATTTTCTGCGGGTCGGTCGTCGCGGGTGCCAGATTATTTCCCCAAGAAAGTGCCGACGTTGCCGTCAGTGCGCTGTCGTTGACCGAAAATCCCTGTTGGACGTGATACGGAAGCCACCCCAGCCACGTCGCGGTCTCTTCATCTTCAACCAGACACCACGGCATGAGATACCCGAACGTCCCCATCCGGTTCTGTTTAATGTAATACCCACCGAGATTGAGCATCGCGAGGTTAATAAACCGCCCAATCGTCGCATTTTTCTGACTGGAAATCTCTCCCTGTCCGCTATCCAGACCGAGTTGCCGCGCGACCGGACCGTTAATCCAGCAGTACGGCGTCCATGCGTGAGTACTGGCGAGCGTGCGTCGGAAATTCCCGTCCGTCATCGCTTTCGTAAACGCCACCAGAATCGGCATGTACTCCGGCGGACACCCCGCCATCACGCCATTTACTGCCACCAGCTGAACCGTCGCTTTCCGGTAGGACGGCGGAATCTCACCCACGACATCATTCGCGTCCAAGTCACAGTATTTCAGAAACTCCGCGACACGTTCTTTCGTCGGGGGAATAATCGGCAACCCGTCCGTCCAGCCATTTTGCGCAAAACGGAGATTAATTTCGTCCAGCGAGCCGGAAATCGTCTGTTCCTGTGCGTCGGTTTTCTCCGCTTCTGCCACTTCTTTTTCAGAAATCGGCGTCATCAACGCTTTTTTAATCTGTGGCCAGAGAACTTTCTGGGTATTTTCTAGCAATTCCTCACGCGAGTGCGTCGAAAATGCGCCCGGATACTCCGCCACTCGCGGGACAGGAACGCCGGCGGTCTGTGCCGCAATTCGCGCTTGGTCCGTGAATCCCGGTGCCGCAATCATTACGGACGGAAGCCCAAGATACTCCGTGGCGATACAGGACCCCATTTCTTTCGGCGTACACAACCCGCAACCACCGTTTCCGGAAATGACCGCGTCAACTTTTTTCTCTTTCAGACTTTCGAGAAATTCATCCTTCTGCCGTCGCACAACCCCCGGACCGGGCCACGGTCCCGCCGAGCCGATTTCGCTTAAAACGAGAACTTTCGCGGTGGGAAACTCCTCCAGAATCAGCCGTTTCAGCTCCGGGTGCGTGACGTATGCCATAAAACTTCCGCCGACAATCGCAATCGTTTTTCCGTCGAGCGTGTCGAGTCGCGGTCCCTGCTGGATTTTCTCGATTTCCGCGACTCCAACAGGTGACAGTGCGACGAATTTCGTTCCTTCTCCACTAGTCGGTAAGAGACACACGCCATCTTCCGTGCATTCTTGACCGATAACCGACAGCGTTACCCCGAAAAAACTCACAAGAGCCAGAAAAACCGATATAACGGGAAATGGAATGTGCCCCATGGTGGACTCCTGTGGGAAATAGTAGATTTTGGTTAGGTAAACGCTTTACGCAAGATTCCACCCTGCGGGAGGAACAATTTAAAGCCTCCCATTTTAGGGGGGGGCTGAACTAAACACCAACGCCGAATTTCACCCTGTCGGGAGAAATCGGCTACCCGTCATGTCGTGACGCCCGTGGGAGAAACCATTTTTGCAAAATAGGTTTCTCCCAGACCCTCTTCCAAAAAACCTTTTAATCGCAATCTTCGATTGCTTGCTTTTCTTGTGTTTTTGTTTTTCTTTTTAATTCACTTTATCACTCACGATTAAACCGTCGCGTAACTGAATCACTCGCTTCGTCTGGGCACCGACTTCTGGCTCGTGCGTGACGATGATGATTGTCTTTCCCTCGTCGTTTAATCGCTTCAAAATACCCAAAATCTCGTCTGTTGTGGCGGTATCGAGGTTTCCCGTCGGCTCGTCGGCAAGGATGAAAGCCGGGTCATTTACCAGAGAACGCGCAATTCCCACACGCTGTTGCTGACCGCCGGAAAGCTGATAAGAACGGTGATTCAGGCGGTTTCCAAGTCCCACCATCTCTGCCAGTTCCCGACATCGCGCACGCATCTGAGGCGTGATTTTTCCAGAATAATGAAGCGGAACCTCGATATTTTCCAGAACCGTCAGCTGCGGAATCAGGTTATACGCCTGAAAAATGAAGCCGATTTTGCGTGCACGGATATTCGACAACTCGTCATCGGTCATCTGACTCACATTTTCGCCGTCCAGCAGAATCTCGCCAGACGTGGGCGGGTCAAGGCACCCAAGAAGGTTAAGAAGCGTACTTTTTCCGGAACCACTCGTTCCCATAATCGCGAGAAAATCGCCACGCGGAACGTCGAAAGAGACGCCACGTAATGCTTTCACCGTTTCCCCCGTAAGGAAATAGTGTTTCTGAACATCTTTCAGTGAGGCTGCATGGTGCATGTTGGAATTCCTCTTGTGAATGAACCGTTACCAGTATGCTGATTCCACTTGGAAATTCAGGGAAGGGCGATACTTCCGGTGGTCATTTCAGCAATGCGAAATGATGGTAATGCGAAATTTTATAGTGCGTCGGGTATAAAAATTCATTTTCACGCACTCGGCGCAGGACTTCCCGCTCCTGGACGCGGCCCACTCGGCATTCCACTCGGTCGCGGACCTTTCGGCATTCCTGCCGGTGCACCTTCTGGACGCGGACCACGTGGCATTTTACCCTGCATTTCAGATGGCATCCCTTCTGGACGCGGACCAAGCTGCATGCTTCCCGGACCTTTTCCAATTCCCGGCTGCACGTCGGTTTTTTCTTCCACATGCGGACGGATATTCGGTGAGGAGGTCTGACCCGTCTGTAATTCCGGCAGTTTAATACGTTCACGACTCTCGAACGCCGCGGAAAGTAACGGCGTGTCCGGTTTCACATTGTCGCTCGTCACGATGACCATTTTATCATTACTGTGTCCCAGCTCTACGACCATCGGCTCCAGTTTTCCATCGGAACTCCGTGTGATACAGTAATACTGTCCACCATGCTCGAAAACGGTATGTGTCGGAATCATGAGCACGTCGTTAGGGGTTTCTTCCACCAGAATTTTTGTTTCAGCCGTCATACCAGGAAGGACACCGGGAGCGTCTTCCAGCGCGATGGTGACACGATATTCCTTCACATTTCCCATCCAGTGATTCGTCGGTTGCGGGTTCTCATTTACCTTGATTACATGACCGATGATGTCGCGCTCGCCCGTTGCGTCAGTTCGGACCGCTACCATTTGTCCTGTCTTGATATAACTGATTTTCCCCTCATGAACGTCTGCTGTCACCTGTAATTTCGTCGAGTTCGGCAAGCGTAAAAATGTTTGGCGCTCGCGGACCATCGCACCCTGACAGACGAGAAATTCCGATGACCCAAACCGATTTGTTTCATTAACGTACAGGACTTTTCCGTCCGCTGGTGATTTGATGGTGCAGAAATCAATCTGTTGCTGAATGTCCTTTAGTTTTGTTTCGTTCTGCTGATGAACTGCCAGTTTCGCAGAGTGATTCGCTTTTGCGGTCTCGATGTCGCTGTCGTAATTCTTGCTCGATTTCTCGTGCGTGAAGCGTTTCAGTACGTAAATATCCAGCTCGGACGTACGGAGCCCCAATTCCGCCTGTTTCAGGGAGAAAACGTCGGCTTCCAACTGAGATTTCGTCACGAACCCTTTTTCATATAGGATTTTACTGTGTTGGAGATATTCCGCCAGTCGGTCACGTTCCTCTTTCGCCTTAATCTGAGCACTGACGAGCTTCTGAAGGCTGACTTTATAGGACCCGTTTTCATACTCTTCCTTTGCGATTAAGGCGGTTGTGAGTGTATTTTCCGCGGCTTTCACTTCTGCTTCACTCTGCGCGACTTTATTCACCTGCGCGTCCAGACTGTCGATGAGTGTTGAGTTATCGAGCGTCGCAATTACATCGTTCTCTTTCACCTCCGTACCTTCATCGACGACCCATGTAATCATGACACCACCGGTACTTCGGACTTGACACTTGATGTCCTTGTTTTCCGAGCTGCTGATGTCACCACGGACGGTGATTTCATGCCGAAACTGAGAGACCGTAGGGGTGATGAACTTCAGATTTCCGGATTCCGTTTTTTGGAAAAGGTTTCCGCTGAGGATACGTAACAGGATTAAAACCGTCACGATAACCACGACGATTGCCACAAGAATCTTCCTCCACCCTCTTTTTTTCGTGCGTGTGGTGCCGTTACCAGATGTCGGATTTTCCATAAGTATCTCCATGAAACGTTACAGGTTTCCTAATATGTTTAATGAAAATGGAATTTTTACCAGTCTTTTATTATAATCCAAGTTGCAGAAAATGGGGAAATTCGCCGGTGAAAAAAGAGAAAAAAAAGAGTTTTCGGAAAAATAATTCGTTATAATTCGGACGGAGGGAAGAATAATCATAAAACCGGAATTCGATATGGATATAAAAAGTGTTGTAATTGGAAAAATGCGTAAAGTATTTTGAACATTCTTGTCGGAAGTGATGAAATTTTCTTCAGGGGGATTGACAGGAGAGGTTTTAGGGCGTAAGATAAGATGACCCCCCCTTTATTAAGGGAGACCTTTAATATTCAGGATATAAAATATGAAGATATTTTTTTCGGTTGGTGAACCCAGCGGTGATATACACGGCGCGAATCTGATTCGAGCGTTTCGCACGCTTCGGCCGGAGACGGAGTGCGTCGGTTTTGGCGGACCAAGAATGGTGCGTGAGGGGCTGAAACAGCATTTTGATCTGACATCGCTCGCGGTCATGTGGCTGTGGGAGGTAATTACGCAGTTACGAAAGTTTTTCGCGCTGGCGGATCAGGCTGAAGCCTATTTCAGGAACGAGAAACCTGACGCTGTCATTTTAATTGATTATCCCGGTTTTAATTGGCATATCGCGAAACGTGCGAAACGGTGTGGAATCCCTGTGTTTTATTACTCGCCGCCACAGGTCTGGAGCTGGAAACAGGGACGTGTGAAGAAAATGAGTCGCCTGACCGACTGTGTTTTTAGCGGTTTACCGTTCGAGGCTCGGTGGCTGGAGGAACATGGGTGTCGCGTGGAATACGTTGGACATCCGTATTTTGATGAGGTTCAGAATCATCCGCGACAGTCGGAGCTGATGGATTATTTACGCTCTGGGAAGAGGGCTGATTCCGAGAAAAGTTCTTATTCCGGGAAAGGTTTAGACTCCGGGAAAGGTT
>JAUNAI010000254.1 GCA_030527705.1 Planctomycetia bacterium
AAATGCCTGAAAGTACTGGAAATGCCTGAAGTTTCAGACACTTCCTAAAAGTACCTAAGAATCCTTAAAATATAGAAGAAATCGCGAAAATCAGAAAAGTGAGCGACGACGAAAATGAGTTACTTTATTTCACGCCAGATGGATTTTTGTTACGGTCATCGTCTTCCGAATCACGGTGGTAAGTGCCGTTTTTTACATGGTCATAATGGCCATGTCGAAATTACGATTAAGTCGGATACGCTTAATGATGGCGGAATGGTGATGGATTTTGGCGAAATTCGGACAGGAATTGAGAAGTGGATTGATGATGAACTAGATCACCACACGATTCTTTTCTGCGACGATCCGCTTCTTCCACTTCTGTGCGACGCAGGCCAGAAAATTGTCATAATGGATTCTATTCCTACGGCTGAGAATATCGCGAAACTGATTTTCGAGAAAGCGCGGTCCATGAATCTGAACGTCACGGAAGTCCGCGTGTGGGAAACCGCGCGAAATGCTGCGACTTATAAGGAATAAAATGCCGTCGCTTAATAAATCTTATAGGAAACACTGAATAAATACCTGATCAAGAAGTTTTTGAAAATTTTTAATACCGACGCAACGTGTAACCTCGCTTCACCGTCGTTATGCGTTGCGAAACGACTTGCGGAAGGACCGCCCGCCGTGATTCGGTAATTTAACCGTTTTCAGGTCTGGGGAGACAACATTCAAAATGTTGTCTCCCCACAGACGTTACGACATTACGGGCAGCAAGTTTCTCCCGAAGGGTGGAATCTTGCGTAATGAGTTTAGTCTAAAAACTTACTCCAATCCGTTGCAAAAATCTATTGTTTTATAAAAGGCAACTTAATCAGCCTATAGAAAAAATAAAACCTCCCTTTTTACGGGGAGGCTTCTTGAGATACTTTTTACTATTTCAGATAATTAACGCGCAACCGTCAGTTTTACCGGAATACCAGCAAGTTTCAGTTCCACCGTTTCCGCGTCAGTGAATGTTACGGTCGGTGTGAATTCCAGCGCGTCCGCAAGCGTTTCACCACAGATATAATCCGAGAACGTTTGTGCCGCGTCGAGTAGGGCAACATCTTCCGTTTCCAGACACACGCGAATATGGTCCGCATACGCGCAATTCAAGTCTTTACGTCGACTCTGAATCGCACGCACGATTTCACGTGCATTTCCTTCTGCGACCAGCTCTGGAGTGAGTTCCGTCGTTAGAATTACGACCGAATTTTTCCCCTGAGATGCCGCGAAACCATCTTTCGCCTGAAGCCGAACGATTAACTCGTCTGCCGCGAATGCGACCTTCTGACCGTCCAGCTCGATTTCCGCCTGCCCATCTTTTTCCATCTGCGCCAGAAGCGCTGCGCCGTCCGCCGTCGTCAGCCAGTTTTTCAGGACTGGGAGCAGTTTTCCCAGCTTTTTTCCCAGCTTTTTCAAGTCCGGCAGAATCGTGTACGAAACATAATCGTCTGCGCGGTCCGTGAAACGCACTTCTTTTACATTCAGTTCTTCCCGAATCAACTCGTCGTGTGCCGTGAGCCATTCCCGACTGTTTCGCGCCGTTTCCGTCAGCACAATATCCACGCCAGAGAGTGGCTGTTTTACTTTCAGACTTGCGTTCTGTCGTGCAGAGTGCCCTAACGAGCAGATTTCACGAATGAGATCCATCCGCACTGCCAGAGTTTCGTCAATCACGCTCTCACACGGTTCCGGATAGTCGCACAGATGTACACTTTCCACCGCCCGCGCTCCGAACGGCTCACGCACCAGCGTGTTCCAGATCTGTTCCGCCATGAACGGCACGAACGGCGCAATCAGTTTCGAAAGCGTTACCAGACACTCATACAGTGTCCAGTACGTATCCCATTTTGCCGTGTTCGCGTCCGTCTTGTCCGAACTCCAGATACTCTCCTTCGAGCGACGGATATACCAGTTACTCAGCGCGTCAACGAATTCCAGAAGCGCGGCGGCTGCCGGATAATTATCGTACGCGTCCAGTTTCTCGACCACCAGCGCGTTCAGCGAGTTCAACTTGCTCATAATCCAGCGGTCCAGCTCGGCACGTTCCGAAATCGGTCGGTAATTCCGCGCGTTCTTTAACATGTCCGGCGTGACCTGTCCGACTTCACCATCCAGCCATTTTTCCGGCTCGAAACCGTCACTGTTGGCGTAACCGACGAGGAATTTCAGCGTATCCCACAGCTTTACCGTAAACGCCGGCATCGACTCGGCAATCGCACGCTCACTGTAAATAATCGCGTTCCACGGCGCCTGATTACTGTAGAAATACCACCGTAGCGCGTCGGCACCATACTTGTCGAAAATCTCATTCGGCGAGCTGTAATTATGGAGCGATTTCGACATTTTACCGATTTTATGCTCATAATTTTTCGCACCAAACGCCTTCTTCGCGCTCTCTTCATCGAGGAAAATCTGACGGTCTTTCGGGTCCTTATAACCCTTATTTTCCCACCATTCCGCAAGCATTAATCCCAGTACTACGCACGTTTTAAACGGATGGGGATACGTCTTAATCCGTTCTGCCGTCGCGGTTCCTTGATTGTGCGCGTGATTACCGAATAATAACGTGCTAATCGCCAACTGACTGTAAAACCAACCGCGCGTCTGGTCAATCGCTTCACTGATGAAGTCCGCCGGAAAATGCGCTTTAAATTCCTCTTCCGACCCAGGTTTATGCGGATACCCCCACTGCGCGAACGGCATGGAACCCGAATCGAACCAGCAGTCAATCACTTCCGTTACGCGACGCATACGCGGAACGCTACCGTCCGGCATACGCTCTTCCGTCGGAGAATCGTACGTAATTTCGTCGATGTACGGTTTATGCACTTTCAGGTCTTCCGGAAGGTCCGGATTTTCCGCTTTCGCCTTCTCCCAGACTTCCATTCCCGACACACCGGGTTTCGCGAGCAACTCGTCGTAATTCGCAATCGCCTCCATGTAGCCCGTCTTCTCACAGACCCACACCGGCAACGGAGTGCCCCAGAAACGTTCCCGAGACAGCGCCCAGTCCACGTTCGTCGCGAGGAAATTCCCGAAACGACCGTCGCGGATATGTTCAGGAAGCCAATGAATCTCCGCGTTGTTCTTCAACATATCTTCCTTAAACAGCGACGTGCGGATGAACCAGCTTTTACGCGGATACTGAATGAGCGGGTCGTCCGACCGCGTGTAGAACGGATATTCGTGCAGATACTGTTCCTGCATGAACAGAATCCCTTTATCTTTCAGAACTTTAATGATGTCTTTATCCGCTTCTTTCACCCAGCGTCCCTGAAATTCGGGGAAAACATCCGTGAAAGTACCATTCGATGCGACCGCGCAGATCATTTCCGGCCCCTCGCCGTCCACGAAACGCGCTTTTTCCGCCTGAAGCACGCCGAAGTCGTCCTCACCGAATGCCGGAGCTTGGTGAACGATACCCGTACCGGTATCCGTGGTGACGAAATCCGCCGCGACGACGCGCCACGCAATGTGTTGTTTTCCGCCGTCTTTAAGCGTTCCAACCGTGTTTCCGTACGTCTTATAATACGTGTCGAAAGCCGGCATGTAACGGATTCCCAGAAGGTCCGTGCCGGTCATCGTGCCGAGAACTTCATAATTTTTCGGTTTTTTGCCCGAGTATTTCGTCACAATCGTGTCACGCAACGGCGTAGCGATTACGACCGCACGTTCATCACCCTCGAACTGAATCACACTGTATTCCATGTCGGTTTTCACTGCCGCGAATTGGTTACTCGACAGCGTCCATGGCGTCGTCGTCCAGATGACGAGGTCCGCATTTTTCAGACATGTCGGCGTGTTTTCGTCCACGACGACCGGATAACGGACATAAACGGCCGGGTCCGCCACTTCACGGTATCCCTCGCCGACTTCTCCGCTTGACAACGCAGTTCCACCCTGCGCCCACCACCAGACAATTTTATGTCCCTGATACAGAAGACCTTTCTTAAAGAATTCCGAAAGTGCCCACCAGACCGACTCGACGAACGACTGATGATACGTCACATACGCCTTATCGAGATGAATCCAGAACCCAATACGCTCGGTCAGGTGTTCCCACTCGCGCATATAGCGCCAAACACTCTTCTGGCAGAGCTGAATAAACGGCTCGATTCCGTAGTTCTCGATTTCTTCACGCGATTTTTTCAGTCCAAGCGCCTTACAGACTTCCAGTTCTACCGGCAGACCGTGCGTGTCCCAGCCCGCTTTTCGTTCACATCGGTAACCACGCATAGTCCGGTACCGCGGGAAAAGGTCTTTCATCGCGCGTGTCAGACAGTGACCCGGATGCGGCATGCCATTCGCGGTCGGTGGTCCCTCGAAAAACACGAACGACGGCGCATCTTCACGGCGAGCCAGCGACTTATCATAAATATTATTCTCTTTCCACCACTGAACCATTTCCTCTTCCATTTTCGGAAAGGAAACACGACCTTCCTGAACTTTAAGCATTTCGTACCTTTTAATCCCGATGCATCATTAAATTTCATTTTACTGTCATTTCGCGTTACGGAAATGACTTTCGGAAGGACCGTCCTTCCTTGAAATTAAAGTATTTCGTATTTTTAAACCCGATACACTATAAAATTCCGCTTTTTTGCCATTTCGTGTTATTAAATGACATTAAATGACACTTGGAAGGACCACCCTTCCCCGAATTTTAAAGTGAAATCTGTATTATTTCGCATAAAATAGAACAACATAAAAACATTTTCACATATTATACCATATTTTTAATAAAAAAATAGGAGGGGGAAAATTTTTTTTAAGTTTACTTAATTGGGAGCAGAAAATAAAAAGAAATATGAAAGATGTTTAATATTTTAAGAATATTGGTGTAAGAATTTTCATTATGAAAAAAGGAGAAAACATGACTCAGAATACTTCCGCTTCTCATTCCGTACCTCTTCTTGAGCCGCTCCGAGACTTTAATAATTTAGTCACCTCCTTGCATGACGTGACGGGGCAGGAGGAGCTTCTGATTCGAGACCGCTTAAAAATAGAGTTTAGCCACTGTCCGAGTGCGGTACCGGAGGGATTTTCGGCAGAAAATGGAACTCCATACATTTATGATAAGAAAACGGAGAAATTTTACGAGGAAACGGACTCTTTCCTCTATGAGGTCATCGTCTGGAATGCGTCGTCTGAAAAATGTAAAATGCGTGCGTGGATTCTTGCTTGTCTGAGACGTCTCGGCCTAACACACGGAAAAATCCTCCTCTGTGGCGACGGAATTGGCGTGGACAGTCTTTATTTTGCGCAACTTGGTTATCAGGTAAGTTCCTTCGAGGTTTCCCGTTATGGGACGGCTTTCGCGCGGAATATGTTTCGGAAATATCACGCAAAAGTCAGAATTTATAATAGTCTGGAGGAAATCAGAAATAAATCTGGAAACGGTATTAAAGAAGAAATCGGGATTAATGAGGAGAATGTGGTTAGGAATGATACAGACGCTGAAAACGGAAATTTTGATGTTATTTTATGTCTTGATGTTCTGGAACACTTGCCGAATCCCCTAAAGGCAGTCTCAGAGGTGGTAAAATTTCTCCGTCCGGGAGGTTTTTTCATTCATAGTTCACCGTTTTACCTTGTTGCGCCACCATGGCCGACACATTTAGAAAAGAATCGGAAATATAGCGGGAAAATCCGACTTTTCGAGAAAGCCGGGAAGATGCGGTGTATCGACGGGCGTTTTTTACAGAATCCGATCGTGTTTCAGAAAATTGATGAAACTGAGAAAGGTCAAGAACTCCAG
>JAUNAI010000255.1 GCA_030527705.1 Planctomycetia bacterium
TCACATAGGGCTGAGTCCACGCGCACGGGACAAGAATTTCATAAATATTCCGCGTTTCTTTCGATTCTGCAGATGTGACACGCGCACGGACGTACAGGTCATCAGGCTGGAGCGTGTAACTCCCTTCCAGTCCATCTACCGTTTTTAGAACTGTCCCGATATTTTCCGCGTATACGTCAATCGTTCGTGCTGGTTTCTCGGTAGTAGTCGTTTCCGATTTTCGGTCGAAAATCTTTTTCGTGCCAATAAACTCGATTTTCACTCCATCTCCGGCGGACGAATCGACCGAAACGCTTAGTGTGCCAGTCTCTTTACAGAACTGGATATCTTTTAGCGTCACACCCGTCGAAACGTAGAAATCACCGCGGATCATTGCGTTCATGATTCCCTTCGTCGTCAGCTCTTCCGAGCGGACCATGTTCCAGCCCCAGAATGGACCTAAAACCAGATTATTCGGGTCAATTGAGTGCGCATCATCAGAACCCGTTCCCCACAAAATCGGTTTATTATTCGCGATTCGGAACGCATTTACCACATCCCAGTATTTTTCTGGGTCCCACGCTTTTTCGATTTCCGGACCGCCCGTACGCGGATTATTCGTCAATTCGAAGAACCGTACCTGGCTCAGTTTTACAAGAACATCCGGTGAAATATCATAATACGGCCACTGTGGGTGATTCAGAATGAATAAATACGGCTCAGCGTTATCCTTATATAATGCTTCACCCGCCACCATGTTCTCATAAACCGTCTCAGCCGGGTGCTCTTTCTGGATATATCCCGACGACTTGGTCACATTCACGAAACCCATGTGAACCTGAAGTCCATCTTTCGAAGAACCCGTCTGCTCAAAACCCGGAATAAGAAGGAATTTTCCTGGCTCGTCAAATTGTGCCTGCAACTCATCGAAGGTCTTGAGACGTACATACGTCACGCCGTCCACGACCTTCATTTTCACGGAATCCGTACCGAATTTCTCCTGCGCCTGTTTATAATGTGCCTCATTCAGCTGTGCCCAACCTTTTTTATCATTCACAAATTTCCACGTGGAATTCTCGCCTTCGAACGCCGATTTATCCGCCGGAGCTTTACTAAAACCGAAACCGGAGAATTGCAGTTTGGCATTTTGGAAACCGTTATGGTCGGATAGGCACAAGAATTCGTAACCGCGTTCCTTGTAAACCGCTGCGACCGATTCCGGCATTCCACTTCCATCACTCCACTGCGAGTGCGTGTGTAGCTGTCCTTTATACCATTTTGTCGGCTTCGTAGACGTCGCACTCTCTTCCGTAGCGACTTCCGCGCAATTTACCTGACTTCCCAGAATCGGCAACGTGCTCGCTACAGCCGATGTTTTCAAAAAATTACGGCGGGATAATGACATATTTTTTTCCTTTCGAGGGTTCAAGTCCCAATTTTCAAAAAAACTTAAAGATTCCCAAAAACTAAATTTCACTTATTTTACCATTTCTCTTATATTGTGTCAATATTTCCCTACAAAAAATTTCGTAAATCCTCTTGACTTTTTAACATTTTTAGATTATTTTATTAATTGTATACTCGATGTACTTATAAAATTTCGAAAATATTTTGAAATTTTTTCTGTCACACTTCCGCGTTCTTGTTAATAGAGCGAGTTATATTGTGATTTAAACCATATTTCGTCAATTGCTTAATTCGTAACTATATCAAGAGGAGACTTTATGAAAAAACTGATACTCGTTATGTTTTGTGTCTTATTCGGGAGTTTCATTTTTTCTGTTTCTTTGCTCGTTGCCTATGAGTGGACGGACAGAAATGGAAACACAATCAACGCGACTTTTGTGCGTCTATCCAAAGATGGAAAGACTGTTTTTCTCAAAAGAGGAAAACGGGTTGGAGAATACAATGTTGATGATTTTTGCGACAAAGACCGAGAGCATTTTCATAAGATGTATGCCAAAAAACACAAAAAAAAGGCAGATGATACCCAATCAGAAGCTGTTGCAAAATCAAAAACGAAAGTTCTATCAGAAAACGACTACGGTATTCCTGCTACGATGAAGCAAGCGACCGTAATATTCAATGTCATTATGGATTGTAACGATGAAACTTCGTATATACCCTCAAAACTGGAAACTGTGGCCGAAAGCATTATGCTGAAAATCGACCTTCCTTTTAATATTGTAAGTCATGCGCTTAAAATGTACACCACAATATTAAATGATCCTGCTAGAACATCGCCTATCGATGAGGATACAATTTTCGAAGATTGCTTTGCATTAGCGACAAGAATAGAGGCGACAGACGTTGCGCAAAACCTGCACTGGTTAATGGGTAACGATATGAAAGCAGGAACTGCCGCCTATAAACTTAAGGAAAAGCTGAAGCGGGTTGATTATGACATAAATAAGTTAAGTGCCGATGAGATAGAACTTCTTCAGAATAGAGGCGCATTACAAGAAGGTTTTGCCGGTAGTGAACGTGCGCTTGTCGCGAGTTGGGACACCCCGTCATTAGACGATACGATCGAATTAGAAGATCGTTATACAAGTACCGGAATAAGCCAGTTAGCTCTCGCTGTATCCAAGAAGAACTTTGAAGAAGACATTGTACCAAGATACAGAGAACGTGCAGTCGGAGTTGCGGAACAAGGAGCAAAACTTCTAGGGGGAACAGCAGAAGAGGTTGCAGACCTGGTACTAAGACTACATGGAGCAGGTTTCGAGCAACAAGATGTAGCAAGGATACTCACTACCGGTCCTACAGACTTTCAGAAGGAACGAATACGCGATACGCTAGGTGATGCAACGTTGGCAACAATAACAGGCTACGCAAGTACATACGGTGGTTTAAACGACGACGCTAAGAAGAGTGCCTACGATAGCATTTTTAAGACATCCTCGAGTTGGTATACGGATGATAAAGAGAGAAACAGTCACATTCTAGCTGGAAGACAAGTTTCACAATACTCGTGGTTACAAAAGTTCCGCGAGGGTTACCGTACGATGTTGACTCCTATTGTGTTACCATTTTTGGATAATCCAACTAGCAAATTTCTGGTTGGAGAGGCTGATGGCAACTGGAAAACATTCATCAATGGAGTTAAACAGGACGATTCGCTAAGTTCAGCACAAATGAAATGGTTGAAGCGGAATAAGGAATTCGTTATATTGGCTTCCTCCGATGAATTTACACGAAGTCCGATAGAAATCTTTAGAAGTCTGGTAAATGCCGATAAAGATGGAAATTTAAACGAAAAACTGAAGGAAAAACTTAAAGAAGCGACGGGAAAGGATTTTGAAACAATAGATGACCTATGTGATTACATGCGTCAGTTAAGCATGGAAAATAAACAGGAGGAAAACTAAATAAAACCCGCGTTGTAAAAAACAACTGGTTCCGGATAAGCGTTTTTTACCTATCCGAAACCGGTTGTTTAGTGGGGTATCCGTACCATCACTCCGGTGCGTTCTCCGAAAGCGGTTTCGGGGGAGCGACTGGACCGAGGAAACTGTGGAAATTGTCATGGCCGAGCTTCGCCCAACCTTTTTCACACAATTCCTGTGACTCACACCGAACGCCGACCAACACGTCATCATCCAGCGCGAATGTCAGTAACTGTGGCGCAACAATCGTTCCAGCGGAACGGATTCCCGCCTCGAATTTTGCTGCCCATTTCTTGTCGCCAAAGGAATTCAGCGCGTAAAGCCAGCCCGCGTTGTTGCCGAAGTAAATTGTTCCGTCATCACCGATACATGGTGTCGATTCAATCATGTCGTCTGTCTCGAACTGCCACCGAATCTTGTGCGACGTGCCGTCCACGCAGACGAGATAACCTACATTACCCTGTCGTGTCGACATACTCGCGCCGACGTAAATGTTCCCATTCGCGTCAATCACCGGTGACCCCAACAACTGTCCCGGCATGTACGTCGTCCAGAGAACTTCACCCACCGAATTGAATCCAAGTAACCGTTCCGCCCGCGTTGCGACGATAATCGTTCCGTCTTCTGCAATCGCTGGCGACGAATTCAGGAAACCACCTGCGTAACCGACTTCTTTTCCCTGATCCCACAGCGAACGTCCGCCCGCGTCGTCCAAGTCAATCGCGAAAAGGTAGCCATCTTCCGACCCGATATATAGTACGCCGCCCGCAATCACGCCAGCGGAATCGAGTTTCGCACGGCTACGGAAATACGGACGTGAATCCTTCTGCCCCTGTGAATTCACGCGAATCAGCCCGCCATTATAATTACTGATGAGCGTATTTCCCCATCCATCTACAATTGGCGCAGCATAACCCAGCGGCTCGCCAACCTGTACCGGGCGGTAAGATTGTTTTCCGTCTTTCGTTACCATGTGTAGGTAACCGTCCATCGCGTGAAGATGATAATCACCGTTCTGGTCCACCACAATCGGTCCCGGAACATGAGACTGAATCATATATTCCCACACCACTTCCGGTTCTGGATGTGTAATATCCAGACAGAACAGTTTTCCCTGAGAAACCATTACTAAGCGGCCTTTTTCATCGACGACTGGCGCATTCCGCATCGGTCGAGCGTCACACGTGAACGGTGGCTGTTCCGGGAAACCCCAGTAACACCGTTCCGGACGGTCCATTTCCGGGCGAATCTGCGGTCTCGGTTCCGGAGCGCGATAGCGTGGACGTTCCTGAGCCTGTGCCGCTCCCGGACGTTGTGGAACCTGACGGACACGAATTCCACGCTGTTCCTGCGGTGCTGGTTTCGGAGCTTCCTGTGCAGCCTGTGGTCTCTGAGCTGGACGTGGTGCGACTTGCGCTTGAGGACGCTGAACTGGACGAGCCGTCGGAGAACCAGCCGGACGCTGTTGTGGCGCACTACCTGCCGGACGTGGTTGCGGTGTACCCGCTGGTCGCTGAGACGGAGCCTGTCCCGGAGTTCCTGCCGGACGTTGGACCGGTTTCTGTGTCAGTTGCGGTGCAGGTTGACCACCCGGAGCCGCTTTCTGAACTGGTTTCGGTGCCAATTTCGGCTGCGGAGTCGGTGCTGGAGCCTGTGCTGTCGAAGCTGGAGTCGGAGTAGGTTGTGGGGCAGGGGACTGAGCTACCTGAGGAGCGACTTGTGGTGGAACCTGAGTTGGAGCCTGCTGTGGAGCCTGCGTCTGTGATGGTGTCTGTGACGGTGTCTGAACCGGGACGGGTTGTGGAGCCGGCGCTGTCTGTGGCTGAACCTGAGTCTGTTCCGGCGTACCACTCATACCGTTCTGCATTCCCATTCCACCGGGCATACCGTTCTGCATGCTATTTTGCATACTACCCTGCATCTGTGGATTCATCCCCTGATTCATCGTGGGATTCATGCCAGAGTTCATTCCAGCATTCATTCCCTGATTCATCGGTGCGTTCCCCATCTGCTGATTCATGCCGTAATTCATACCAGCGTTCATGCCTTGATTCATGCCGTTCTGGTTCTGCCCAAAACCGCCGGAATTCGGGAAATTACCCTGATTCATTCCGTTCTGCATTCCACCGGTCATGCTATTCTGCATACCATTATTCATCCCACCGGGGACACCACCCATCGGCTGTCCGGGACGCTGCTGGAAACCTCCCATTCCACCCTGGTTCGGCATTCCGGACTGCCCCTGCATTCCCTGCTGTCCCTGAAAACCACCCTGAGCGTAATTATTCGGTTGCTGGAAACCACCCTGCGCAGGTCGGAAACCACCCGGAACACCACCGGTCATTCCGCCACCTATACGATTTCCCATTCCACCGGGAATTCCGCCACCCGGCATTCCACCGGTCATGCTATTCT
>JAUNAI010000256.1 GCA_030527705.1 Planctomycetia bacterium
ATGTATACATACATACATACATACATATTTATTTAAAGGCATTTTGGTTTGTTTAGTTGCGTGCGGAAGTTGCTTGGGAGTGTCGTTCGCGGGGGCTTACGGAACATTCATGGAGAATGAGACGGCGATGAAGCAGGTCGATATGTCGATGTATCGGCTTATTTTTTCGAAAGAGAACCTTCCGAAAATGGGAAGTACGTCGGTAGGTCAGAGTACGTGGTATGATTACGGGAATCCGAACGCGGTCGGTTCTGGTTATTCTGGGGCGATGTACTATTACCAGATGACGAATAACTCCGGTGGTACCGAATGGGTGTTGATTGACGCGCCAAATTATAGCGGAACGAATGCGTACACGCTGGGAATTAGTCGTGCTGGTCAAGGTAGCGATGTAGTAAATAAAGTCGTGACGGGTGCGGACGTGTACACGTCGTATTCCTCGGCGAAGATGCCACTTTTCACGAATGTGACGGCGGATGGAGATGGGGTGAAGAGTTTAACGGATACGAATCTTATTCTGGAATTCTGGCCGTATAATTATAGTGGAAATCCGCAGGGTACAAAACCGGACCAGAATGGGAACAATTTTACGTTGGCTAGTCCGGGAAATAGCAATTTTGACTGGAATGACTCACCCTATGGGGATGGTGACCACGGTTCATGGCAGATTCATGCGTATGATTCTACGGCAAAAACGGGTCAGACGTTGATTGGACTTTCTCGGCTTTATCGTGATTGGCAGACGGTTGATATGACCTTAGGTAATTCCGGAAATGGTGCTTCTGACGGAACGAATGAGGAGCTTGAAGCGAAATTTTTCGCGCAAGATGGACGTTCTTTACAGATTTTTGCGGTACCGAATTATAGTGCGAACTCGCTGATTTTTAACGCGACGAAATCGGATTGGGGTACGGCAGATTCGTGGCTTACCTCGACAGGTGCGACAGCGACGGCAACTCCAACGACAGGGAATGAGGTTTATGTGAATGCCGGGACGGCAGTTTTATCGGGTGCGGGAACGACTGGGACACTGAATGTGGACATGTTGGGAACGGTGAATATGCTTACAGGGGCTTCACTGAAGGCTGGGAATGTGAACTTGGAAGGAACGGTAAATTCTGCGGCGAACTGGACTGCGGGTATGTTGAGTGTCGCGCGTTATGGGAGCACTGGTAAAGCGAATTTCACGGGTGGAACGTTGAATCTTTCCGAAGTCGCAATCGCTTATGATAATGGTTCAAAAGGCGAGATGACGATGGATAATACGACGATTAGCGGTGCGCGGTTTAACGTCGGTTATCGCGGAAACGGTCTGTTCACCATGAATAGCGGAACAATTACGGTTACGGATTATTACTGTATCGGAAATAACGTAGCTCACGCTTATGGAGAGGTTCACCAGTACGGCGGAACGGTCAACGCGAGGTGGATGCCGTTAGGACATAATGGGAAAGGTGAGTATAACCTATACGGTGGTGAGATTAACATTACTGGTACCGGTGGTGGATTAGACGCTCCAGGAAGTGTGGGGAATGGGCTTCAGATTGGTGACCGTAAGGGAAGTAATACTGTGTTTAACATGTCCGGCGGAACGATTAATAGCGCGACGGATATTCATATTGGGCGCGTCGGAACGGGCGTAATGAATCAGACCGGCGGCGATGTGGTAACGACGCGAAATATTATCGTGGGACACATTATAGACGGTGATTATGTCGGAACCGGCACGTGGAATATGGACGGCGGAACGATTACGGTCGGCGACTCGATGGCGATTGCGTATAAAGGGAATGGGACGTTCGTTCAGAATAAAGGAACGCTTGCCGTCACCAATACGTTTTACGTTGCGAATGAGACAGGCTCGACTGCGACTTGGACGATGAGTGGTGACGAAACGGCCACGACCACAAGTGCGAAGAATATTTATATTGGAAATAAAGGAAACGGAACGCTCACGCAGAACGGTGGGAAAGTGACGGCGACAGTGAGTATGTACGTCGGTAATGATGGAGTTTCCACAGCTTCTTGGACGATGAACGGTGGAACTACGACCGTGTCGGATTGGTTGCATATTGCGAATAAAGGAAATGGAACACTCGTTCAGAATGGTGGTACGATTACGGTAAATAACCGATTTTCCGTAGCTTCTTCAACAGGTAGCGTCGGCGAGTGGACGATGAACGGCGGAACGGTAAACGCGAAAACGCTGGCGATTGGCGACAATGGAAGCGGGACTTTTAATATGTATGACGGTTCCATTCGGACGACGGAGTGGTTCTTGGCTGGGTTTAATAACGGCGTCGGCGTTGTGAATCAGTACGGTGGCGATATTGACGCTGGCTGGGTTACGACTGGTTGGGAGATTGCGAACGCTAATGGTACGTATAATATGTACGGCGGGACACTGAATACGCGTGGAGATGGTAACCCGATGGTGATTGCGCGGACAGGGCAAGGCGTGTTTAATCTGTATGATGGTGAAGTGACACTCGCCGCGGCGAAGAGTTCCAATCAGGAAAATAACTCCAGTCAATTTATTGGTTATGCGCTGAAAATCGGAGCGTATGATGGCTCGAAAGGCGAAGTAAACATCTACGCGGGCGACATGACGGCGACGGGGAATGTCTCGATTGGGAAAACGTCGTCGTTGAATTTCCGTCCGGGAATGAAGGGCATTGGCACACTGAATGTGACTGGAAACATGGAAGTTGCAGATGGTGGAAAAGTCACGGTTGCGCCAGCAGACGGAATCATGTTCATTGATGACTATTCGTTGGAAAACGGGAAGGACATTATGAGTGTCAGTGGAAAAAATGCAGTGACGGTAACGAATATGAAACCAGAACTGATGACTGGAACTTACAGCACGGATACGGGTAAGTTAACGTTGAAGATGAACGATGACGCATATTACGGCGTGTGGAATGCTGAAAATGGTTTCGTGATGGTTGATTCCGCGACAACTGGCTGGGTTTCGCTCGAAAATCTAACGCTCGAAGACTTGTCACAGATGACACTGGCTGTCGACACGAACGGAATGGCGGTAGAAGATTTCGTAGAAGTTCTGAATACCTCGATGATGGTTGGTGAGGATAGTTATGGAACAGCTGAGGCCGTTTCTGGTAATCAGGTGTTAATTACCATGGCGCCGGATTTTGCGAAATCAATGGAATCGAATGTTTATGCGTGGAACTTTTCGGATTCGAGTCTGTTCGGCCCGAACGGGGTAGCGGTAACAGCCTTATATCAGGGAGACGTTCCTGAACCGGCGACGTGGGTGTTACTGGCACTCGGAGTTGGGCTGATGGTTGGTTTTCGTCGTAAGAAGTAGAGTTTTATTGGAATTTTAATGATGTTGTAAGACGTTTTGTTAGAAATTTCATAGGAGGAGAGCCGTCCGGGAGAGATTCTGGGCGGTTTTTTTTAGAGAAAAGGAGGCATAAATATAAATTGAAGAATAGGGAAAATAGAGAGAGGCCCAAACATATTTCATGAATTTATTTTCACACTACTGGACCTCTCTTCTTTTACATGAGAAACTTGTTTTAGCGGGTTAGACTCACTGTATATCCGCGCTGTCAATCGCTTTTCCATCATTTCCGATAGAGAGATACTGATAAACGTCCGACTCAATTTGCGTCGCTATGACTTGAACAGAGCCGTCGAAAAGCGATGCGTTCACACCACTCGTGTGGAAGGAATACGGAGCAGGACCGACGGCGTTCGTCACGTTTACCAGTCGGGTATTACTGACGCTTAACGGCGACACGTCCTTAAAGTCGCGAGCATTCCCAGACGCGGTAGGTTGTGACCAACCATTTTCAGAGCCATCTTTCTCGAAACACCAGAACTTGTCCGGACCAGCAGGCGCCGAGTTCCACCCAGCCCAACAAAATGCGGTTTGGGTGACTGAGCCGGTTTCCTGACCGCCCCAGTACGTTTTCGGCAGACCCGCGTGTTCGTGGAACGAAATCGTATTGCTCAGACCGTCTTTAATCGTAGAGGCGGGGATTGTCAGATTCGTCGTACTTCCCTGAAGCGGCGGCGTATAGCTTTTTCCGTCGTTGGCGCGAATCGATTTATGAATGATACAGTAATCCGTTGGGCGCGTCGGTCCGAAAGTGCCGTTTTGCGACTTGTAAGTGACAGTGCGGTCAACATCAGGTGTCGATGGGCATATTGAGCAGGGGGGCGTAGCCATAATAAACGCGGCGTTAGACGAATCGCTCAGCGGAGCACCCTGATTCCAGAGTTGCCGAATTCCCTCTGCCTCCAGAAACGGCAACAGCTCGATAAAGACGCTGCCATTGACGTTAATATGCGCTTTCGGATACCCTTTTTGAAGGGCTTCATAATTCGCCAGCGCAAGACCGATTTGTTTCATGTTGTTGAAACACTGCATCCTTCTCGCCGACGAGCGCGACTGTTGTACCGCCGGAAGAAGGAGACCGACGAGCATTCCGATAATTGCGATAACGACCAGTAGTTCCACAAGCGTGAAACCGCGGCGCGAAGTATAGGTATATGAAAATCGTTTCATGATGAGGTTCCTTTTGTTTTATGTTTTTATTTCAAGTAAATTATTCCCTTTTAAAGCCTCTCCTATTAGGGGAGGTGCCCGACAGGGCGGAGGGGGCGGGGTGAATTGCCGAAAGACATTCTCATAAATCGCACTTGCGTGACAGTCCCTTCGGGAGAAATCGGCTACCCGTAATGTCGTGACACTCATGGAAGAAACCATTTTTTGCAAAAATAGGTTTCTCCCAGACCCGAAAATGGTTAAATTACCGAATCGGGATGGGCGGTTCTGTCGCAAGTCGTTTCGCAAAGCGTAACGACGGTGAAGCGAAATTTCAGGTCGTGTCGGGATTAAAAAATTCCAAAAAAACTCTTGGTCGCGTTCTACGAACGCTTGCTTTTTAAATATTTATTTCTATCTATTAATATCAAGAGTTTTTTGAGGGGGAGTGTGAGGGGGGAACAATTTTGCAAAAATGTTCCCTCCCTCACGAATGTTTATGTGTCACAAGGCTAAACACTCTACACCAATGCTACCCTAACGGGAAGAATCGGCTACCCGTCAAGCGACAACTCCCGTGGGGAGACAACATTTTGAATGTTGTTTTCTCCCCAGCCCCCTCTTTCAAAAACTTTTTAATAAGGTTCTTTTCTTTCTTAATCCTTACGCCGTAGCAATTCCACCGGCTCCCTCAATCCAATCTGGAACGCGGGGTAAATACTCGCTGCGACACAGAGAAGGACGGCAAAACCGAAGCCGAAACCGACTTTCGACCACGGAATGATGAGCGGCGGCGTAACGACTCCGAACATCGACGTAATATGAATCAGCAACCATGAATAAAACACGCCGAAGAGGAAACTCATGACAATCGCGCAACAGCCGATTAACACGGATTCCGCCAGAATCAGCCGAATCAGCCCGCCTCGAGTCACTCCGCAAGCGCGAAGGACGCCCATTTCCCAGCGTCGCGTGAAAACGGAGACGACCATCGTGTTCAGGACGGCAATCGTCGAAATTACTAGCATAATTAACGGCATTTTCGTCATCATGTCAATCACGTTTCCAGCCCGCGATCCGAGAGAACCGTTCAGACTTTCGACCGTGGCGATCTGCGCTCCGTGCATCTGACGCAACATGTCACGCCGTGCGAGCGCGTCCTTTTCACGATTCCCTTCCGCCGAACTTCGCGCAAGTCGCTGGATTTCGTTTTCGAGATTCTCGGCAACATTTTCCGCGTTATTTTCTGGACTATTT
>JAUNAI010000257.1 GCA_030527705.1 Planctomycetia bacterium
CGACATGCCACCGGAAAAGAGACCGGTACATACAGTATTTCAGCAGTATGCGCTCTTTCCGCACCTCTCCGTGTTTGAGAATATTGCGTTTCCGCTTCGTCTTCGGGGTATGGCGAATGGCGAGATTGAGAAAGAAGTGGAAAAAATGCTCGACATGACGGAACTTCTTGACCATGCGGGAAAGAAACCGGGAAAGTTGTCGGGGGGACAGCGACAGCGTGTCGCTATTGCGCGTGCGTTGGTAAATAAGCCGCAGGTGTTGTTGCTGGATGAACCGTTGGCTGCGTTGGATTTGAAGTTGCGTCAGAGAATGTTGGCGGAGCTGGACTGGATTCATGATGAGGTCGGGATTACGTTTCTGTACGTGACACATGACCAGGAAGAGGCGCTCGGAATTTCGGACCGAATTGCGGTGATGAATAAAGGGCAGATTGAGCAGTACGGAACGTCGGATGGGATTTATGAGTTCCCGAAAAGCCGATTTGTGGCGTCTTTTGTGGGTCGGATGAATTTCTTTGAAGCGGTAATTCGGGAAGTGGCTCCGGATAATAGTGTTCTGGTGGAAGTGGAAGAGACTGGTATCAACTCGAAAGCGTTGTTTAAGGTTCCGCGACCGGGAAAAGATAAGGAGTCGGCATTTGAGCGTCCACCAGTTCCGGGAGATCGTGTGTTGTTGTGTATTCGTCCGGAGAAGTTGTTGATTACGCCGTCGGACAAGTCGGCAGGTTTTGAGCCGGGATATAATCCATTGGTGTTCAGGAATTATATGCGCGGAGTGCTGGAACGGGAGATTTATTACGGCTCGGAATCACGGTTTTTCGTGGATGTCGGAGAATATTCCGTCATGGCGACGCAGTTGATTTACTCGCGGGATAATACTTCTCCACTGACGCTCGGTGAGAGTGTGGACTTATCATGGCATGCGTCGGATAGTCTCATTTTACCGTTGGATAAGGACGCGCCGGAGGTGATTGGAGCGGAACTCTTCACGGGTGATGATGAGGAGGTCGGAGCATGAAAAAGACGGAGGGGGGAAATCGTCGCGGACACGAGTTTTTGCTGACGTTGCCATCGTTGCTCATGCTGATTGTTCTGGTGGGAATTCCGACGATTATCGTGATTTTCACGGCATTTTGTAAAGATCCGCGAGGAAGTTTCGACGCAGGGTTTTCGCTCGACGCGTTCCGGGAGATTTTTACGCTTTATTATGCGGAAATTACGCTGGAAACGCTGATTTATACCTGTTTGACGACGTTTTTTTCCATTTTGGTTGGGCTGCCGGTCGCATATATGATTGCGCGGAGCCACGGACGGATTCGGCAATTACTACTGTTGATGGTGTTTATTCCGTTCTGGACGAATATGGTGGTACATATCGCTGCATGGAAAATCGTGTTGCACCCGGACGGCTTCTTGCATGACGCGCTCGTGTTTTTGAGGCTGATTGATGATAAACAGTTGCTGTGGAACACGCCATTTGCGGTACTGACGTTGTTTGTGTATGTCTTTCTGCCGTTTGCGATTATTCCGCTTTACGCAGCAATTGAGAAGTTCGACTTTCGGTTAATTGACTCGGCGCGCGATTTGGGAGCAACTTCGACGCAAGCACTTTTTAGGGTATTTTTGCCCGGTATTCGGAGTGGAATCGCGTCAGCAGCGGTGTTGGTTTTCGTGCCGGTTTTTGGGTGTTATATCATTCCTCAGCTTGTCGGTGGACCGGGGTGCGACGTGCTGTATGCGAATAAGATTTATCAGTACACCTCGACGCAGAGTCATAATATTCCGATTGCCGCCGCGTTGTCGTTGTTGCTGTTGTTGGCGATGTTCATTCCGTGGGTGATTTACCGAATTTATGCCGTTCGCGCAAGTCGGGCGGAAGGAGAAATGCGTCTGGCGGAAAAGTCGGAGAATGCGGGCATGTCGGGCACCTCTTTCGATAAAGTGAAGGTTGAGGGGAAAGTCGAGAATAAGCCAAAAAATGGCGTGAGTGATGGAAAGGAGCGTTTTGATGAAAACTAGCCGAATTCCGTTGATTACGACCGTTTTGGTGTTGGTGTTTTTTTACTTTCCGTTGCTGTGGATGGTAATGCAGTCGTTCCTCGGTAAGGTGGACGGCGAGTATGTATGGACGCTGAAGTGGTACAACCAGGTTTTTCATAAACGGGAAGTACTTAACGCGGTATATAACACGATTGTCGTCGGGTTGAGCGCGTCGGTGATTTCGACCGTTTTAGGGACGCTGAGCGCGTTGGCGATTTTTAAGTATCGGAGTAAATTGCAGGAAATCCATACCGGGTTGTTGTATATTCCGTTGGTGTTGCCGGAAATTTTGATGGGGTTGAGCCTGATGATTTTCTTTTCGGAAGTGAATGTGACTTTCGGGAAAGGGACGGTCATCATGGCGCACGTCGCGTTCTGCACGAGTTACGTCACGATTGTGATTGCGTCGAGTCTGGATGGTTTCGACTTTACGCTTGTGGAAGCGTCTCGTGATTTGGGGGCGACGTACTTTCAGACATTCCGGAAGGTGATTTTTCCACTACTCCGACCGGCGATTTGTGCAGGTGCGTTATTGGCGTTTACGCTGTCGCTGGATGATTTTATCGTGACATTTTTCGTTTCCGGACATGGTGGCTCGACGTTGCCAGTATACATCTATAACTCGCTGAAGCACGGAAAGGTGCCGGGGTTATACGCGTTGTCGTCGGCGTTACTGGCAGTAACATTCCTGCTGGTGACCGTGAGTCTGTTCTTTAATAAGAATCAGATGTTGGAAGGCGGAGAGAAATAGAAAGAAACACGTAAAAATAAATAAAAAGCAAGCAACGTAGTCGCGATCAAGAGTTTTTTGAAGGGGGAGTGTGAGGGGGAAACAATTTTGCAAAAATGTTTCCCATCTCACCAGCGTTACCCTGCGACGGGTAGTCGATTCCTCCCGATAGGGTGGAATTCGGCGTTGGTGTTCAGAGTTTATTTATAATGACGTGTTCCGAGTCGAAGTCCCTTCGGGACTGGTCGCGCAAGCGTAATTTAAGAAGAGTTTTTGAAGACTTCCATCCTACCCCCTCCGTCACCTTCGGTGACACCTCCCCTAAAAGGGGAGGCTATAATGGATGCTTTCAATTTAACCCAAGAAATGGAGACTATAATTGATGAAAAAGACTTTCGCAACGTTTTTGACGCAGTCCGTGATGGCTTTTGTGGCGGTTTTTGCGTTGTTGCTGACGCTGACGACTGGTTGCGGACCGGCGAAACCCATTCTGTATTTCTATACGTGGGAAGATTATATTGACCCGGCTGTCGTGGCGGATTTCGAGAAGGAATTCAACTGTCAAGTGATTATCGAAACGTTCGAGAGCAATGAAGATATGGTCGCAAAAATCCGTACGGGAAGCGTCCATTATGATGTTATTCTGCCGACGACGTATACAGTAGAAATCATGCGGAATGAGGGACTGATTCAGAAACTGAACCCGGCACTGATTCCGAATGTGATTCAGAACGTGGACCCGATTGTGGCGGAAAAGAACGGCGACGTGAAATTCGAATATAGCGTACCGTATTATGAAGGGATTACGGGTCTTGGTTGCCTGGTGAGCGAGTGCGACCCGATTCCGGATTCCTGGACGGTTTTTGCTGGCGAAAATGAAAAGTATCAGAAACGAATTGCGCTTCTGGATGATATGCGCGAGACAATTGGTGCTGCGCTCATGACGCTCGGTTACGACATCAACACCACAGACGATGCGCAGCTCGAAGAAGCGAAAAACGTCGTGATTGCGTGGCGAAAAAACATCGCAAAGTTCGGTGTGGACGACATAAAACAGGACCTGAACTCTGGCGCGAACTACATCATTCACGGTTACGGCGGCGACATCATGCAGATGACGGCAGAAGATGATAATATCCGTTTCGTGATTCCGAAAGAGGGTGCAATTGTGAATTTCGACAATTTCGTGGTTCCGACAGACGCAACGAATCCGGAACTGGCGCAGAAGTTCATCAATTTTATGTGTGCGCCGGAAAATGCGGGCCGAAACATGGAATTTACGAAATACGGCGTCGGCGTGAAGGGCGCGATGGAATACGTTTCGGAAGCGACGCGCACGATTCCTGGTTTCGTTGTTACGGATGAAGTGATGGCCAAAACGCACGTGATTAAGAATCTGGACGAAGAAGGAATCAAGAAATTCACGCAGACGTGGGATGAAATCAAGTCAGCGGATTAAGAGAATAAAAAAAGAAAAATCAGAGCAAGCGACTTAGTCGCGAATAAGAGTTTTTTGAAGGGGAAGTGTGAGGGGGAAACGATTTTGCAAAAATATTTCCCACCTCACCAGCGTTACCACGCAACGGGTAGCCAATTCTTCCCGACAGGGTAGAAGTCGGCGTTGGCGTTTAGCCTTTCGCCTAGTACGTTATGCTTCTCTAAAATGGGAAGCTATTTCAAGAAAGGAGGTTAATATGATTTTGCGCTATGTTTTCGAAAATGGAAAACTGGACGAGGTGGAAGATCAGATATTAGCTCCTATTCTTGTCTGTTCTGAGCCGGACCAGATTGAGAAGATGTTTCTCCAGACGCATTTCGATTTAGGGCAACACACGTTGTCGTCTATGCTGGACGAAAACGAGTTGCCACGAATCGAGAATCGTGATAATAAAATCGTCATCATCTGTAAACACCCGATGCACATGGAGATGATGGAAAAGGATATCGAGTTCGGCGTAATGTCGCTGGGTCTTGTAATCTATGAGAATCGACTGTTGCTGATTTCGAATGAGCCAATCGCAGTTAAGGAGTTGGTTTCACCGTGGGCGCATGTAGAAGATGTCCGGGACGTGCTGATTCAGGCATTACACCGCTCGACGATGCACTTCCACGAACATCTGCGTTGTATTAATCTTGCGATGGACCAGTTGGAAGAGACGCTGGAAGAACTGGTAAATGAGCCGGTCGCGTCGCAGCAGTTGAAGAATCTATTTTCGTTCAGTAAGAGCATGACGTACTATGCGAACGCGGTAAACGGAAACAACGTGCTGATGGAGCGTATCTATAACAACACGCAGAAACTGGGCTTTAACGATAATCAGAAAGAGGTTTTGGACGACATTCGACTGGACAGTGCGCAGTGTTGTCAAGAAGCGCAGATTATCACGACGGTTATCACGAAAATGACGGACGCGCGGATTTCGCTCATGGGTAACAACATGAGTATTTTGATGAAGCGACTGACGATTATTTCGTTGATGATGATGCCGATGAACCTGATAGCGGGAATTGGTGGAATGTCGGAATTTACAGCATTTAGCGAGAATTATCTTCACATGCCGATGAGCGTATCCTATCCATTGTTATTCCTGATGTTAGGAATCGTGGGAATTCTAACGTATTTAGTTCTTGCAAAATTGGGACTGTTGAAATAAAAACGTTATTTGGACGTTTTATACCCGTCTAACTATAAAATTTCGCTTTACTGAAATGACGATCGGAAGAACCACCCTTCCCTGAAATTCCAAGTGGAATTAGTATAAAAATAAGCGCGACAATTTATGTTATCTCTCCTTTAAACGATATTTAATTAAGTAAAATTTTAAATTATACTAAAAAAATTCTTCCCCCATCTTGACAACTGTCTATTTTTAGATTATTATTACAGAATCAAAATCACTGAAAATGAGATTTTGTTTTGGCATAATAATGGGAAAATAACTAGGGGCTGTTCACACTACCCCCTTAAAAAATCAAAACTTATCGCAAACAACA
>JAUNAI010000258.1 GCA_030527705.1 Planctomycetia bacterium
TCAGAGAGTATGATTTAAATAGTAAAACAGGACAAATTTAGTAAAACTTAAAATCGAATACAAGAATCATATTCTCCATTAATATTCTTACGAATACGGCCTCCCACTTCACCAAAATCCTCCCTCCTACTTAGTTTCTATAATCTATCCCTTACATATTGTCTATTTTTTCATAAAAATACAAAAGAACTCCTCTTCTCCCTTTAGTTAATATGATTTAAAAACCGATTGAATGTAATGTATTATTTTTTTTGACACCTTTAGTGAAATTTAAATATGGGCACATCCACTTTATGTAAATCCGCTTCTGATTTGCAGGTCCTTGTCGTTTCCGGCAAAAAAATGCTTCAGGATTTTATTCAATTATCCTGGAAAATTAACCAGACAGACCCGATGTGGGTCCCTCCGTTAAAGAAAGATATTTGTGATTTTTTAGATCCTAAACGACATCCATTTTATGAATTTGGCTCAGCACAAGCTTTTATCGCCTACCGTGGCAAAGAACCTGTTGGAAGAATTTTAGTTTCAGATGATCCCCAGTTAAATGAACGAAAAGGGACCAACTTTGGTGCTTGGGGTATGTTTGAGTGTATTGATGATGTGGAGATTGCCCGTGCACTTTTTAAAACTGCGTATGAATGGAGTCATTCACATTTTGGACGTACTCAACTAATCGGCCCGATGAATTATTCAACGAATTATGAAATGGGGTTATTAATTAAAGGATTTGACACCCCACAACGTTTCGGCATGAACCATAATCCGCCATATTATGAGCAATTAGTAAAAGCGGCAGGGCTGGTCGAATGTCAAGGACTTTATGCGTGGTGGTTTCCACGTTCCCAAGAAATGTTGGCCAAGTGGGCAAAACGGATGGACTGGATTCTGAAGCGTTCCCAGATTACGTGTAGAACTTTCGACAAGAAAAATTTTGAACAGGATATCCAGTTATGTCGAAATATTTATAATATTTCACTGCGAGACAATTGGAATTATGCGGAACTGAGCGATAAGGAAATTGCTCTGATGGCCAAACAATTGATACAATTCGCCGACTCAAAACACATTTTCCTCGCATTCGACGGTGATAAACCGGTCGGTTTTTCAATTACAATTCCGGACCTAAATGAAGCGATTAAGCCCTTAAACGGTAACCTTTTCCCATTCGGTTTTTTGAAATTTTTATATTACCGTCGAAAAATTAAAACTTGTCGTATGATGGTTTTATGTATCGACCCTAATTACCGGCGCCGTGGAATCAGCGAGTTATTAGTTATTCGTACCCTCCAGTATGGTCTGGACGCTGGTTATGAAAATGGCGAATTAAGCTGGACCTATCGCGACAATGATGCTGTAAATACCATTATTGAGCGTTGTGGTGGTTTTCCGTATAAAGAATACGGAATTTATGAATATACACTTCCCAGTAATTAATTTCCTAACCACAGGAGCCAAAGCATGCAAAAAATTTTCGTTCTTGTTCCCATTCTATTTTTTGTATGTTTTGGTTATTACTTCACGCTCAATCTTTACGCAGAAGAAAGAGAATCTGCCATAAAAACAGAAATGGAGCATATTTCTGAATATGTCTCAGAATCTGCGTCACATTGGTTAGGACCATGTGACGCAGAGATTTCTCCAGATGGTAAGTTTCTCTATACCGCATGTACTGATACGGCTGAAATTATTAAAACAGAAACCTATTTCGACTCGGTTTCTGCCCGATTTTCATTACCTGCCTCACCTACGGGAGTGGTTCTTTCACGTAACGGTCGTTTTTTATGGGTAACATGCGATCCTGCCCAACAGTCACTTCTGCCAAGCCACCCTACTCCAACGATTCCCAATCCAGTTTTACTCTGCCTTGAAACGGAATCAGGGCGAGTTCTCTGGTCCGTTGAGTGTGGGGAAGGTCCTCAATCGCCGACTCTTTCTCCTGATGAAACGCAGATTTATCTCTGTGCACGATTCAGTAACCGAGTGGAAGTATTTCAGATGACGGACACTCAGACGACCGGAACGCACACTGAACCGGCTCCGGCAGAGTTAATACATAAGATTCCGATGATTCGTGAACCGTATGCGTGCGCATTGACGCCGAATGGGAAAACGCTGGTAGTCAGCAATTTATTGATTAATGAGCGGACGGCGGACGAGTTTTATATTACGGGAAAAGTTGCACTTATCGACACGGAAACGTGCGCGACCGAGTGGGTCGATTTTCCGAATGGAACGATTAACATGCGTGGTGTCTGTATCTCGCCAGACGGAAATTACGCGTACATTCTGCATTCGATGGGGAGTTATGCCATTCCGACAGGTCAGGTAAAGGGCGGCTGGATTAATATGAATTCCATCAGCTTTATCGACTTGAGAACACGGGAAAGAACAGGAACGTTGACACTTGACCATTACACTTTCGCGGCGGCGAATCCGTGGGATGTGGCATGTTCAGCAGACGGAAAATGGCTCGTTGTTACTCATGCTGGCACGATGGACGTAAGCGTGATTGACCGATTGGCAATGCACATACATTTCGAAAACAGTCTGGCCCCATATCCAGCGATTGGTGCGACACCAGATCACGCAGAAGACCTGATTCCGACACAAAAACGCGTTTTCACCTCCGGTCGTGGTCCCCGTGCTGTCGTGATTGGGTATGAATATGGTGGAACTGATGATAAAAACACGGAAAACGATGTTTCACGCCCGATTGCGTACGTAGTGAATACATTTTCGGACACAGTTGACCGAATCGTGCTGGCGGATAATCCGTTCAACTCAGGGCGTACGATTCTTCTCAGTGGAAAACTGCCACGACCAACGATTCAGCGACGAGGAGAAAGCCTCTTTAACGATGGTCAGTTATGTTTCGAGCAGTGGCAGAGTTGCGCAACGTGCCATCCCGACGCACGCTCGGATGGACTGAACTGGGACCTACTGAATGATGGCTCTGGAAACCCGAAAAGCTCGAAAAGTATGCTCTACGCGCATCGTACCCCCCCCGCAATGGCTGTCGGAGTACGGAAGGACGCTGAATTAGCAGTGCGTAAAGGGGTGGAATCCATTCATTTTATGGAACCGCGTGAGAAAGATGCGTGTGCGATGGATGCTTATTTAACGGCTCTGGAACCTCGTCGTGCGCCAATTTTACGGGAAGCAGAAACGGACGCAGAGTTACATGCTTCCATTCAGCGTGGACGTCGACTTTTTCACGGAAACCGAACACAATGTGCATTGTGTCACACGGGAAAATATTACACAGACGGACGTTTACATGGTGTCGGAACCGCTACCGTCCACGAAAGCCGACCGATGGATACGCCGACGCTGTGTGAGTGCTGGCGAACTGCGCCTTACCTTCATGATGGACGGTATGTCACGATTTTTGAATTATTGAAAGAAGGAAAACATGGTTTTACAGTGCCTCTGTCAGATAAAGAACTTCGAGACTTGGAAGCGTATGTGTTATCCTTATAATCGCGACCAATTATACATGAAAATTCAGAAAAATGCAGTCCTTTCAGAATAAAAAGCAGAAAATAGAAACTTATCATGAACGAAAAAAACCAAAATCAGATAGAGTGGGAAATTTGGGCAAAAAAGACAGAAACACGTCTGCGTCAGTTAGAGGAGCGGATTGCGTTTTATGAACATGGCGCCGATTCTATCAGTACTGCAGAATATGAGCTCGAAAAACGACTACAGTTTCTGGAACTTCAGAATCGGCAACTTATCGCAGAAGTACGCCGTCTCCGTGAGAATCAGCGTGACCCATTTAATCCGCAGCTGGAAAAGCCACCGCATTATTAATGGTTTAGGTTCAAGATTCCTTGATAACCCAAACTGCTTTTTTCAAAATGGAATATGATTACTTCACAACCATAGCCAGAACCAGAATTGGGAGGTGAGCTCCGAATACATCACCTCCTTAAATAAACGCCCAATTTCCGATTATCCCCATTTCGACCGTGTTTTCCTAAGCATGATCATCTGCCAATCCTTAAAAGTCAGATTACACATACTTACAGAGGCCATATCTAACGCTGTACGTACTTTTTCTACCTCGAAAACTGTCTCTGGATTCAAATTTCTACGTTTTCTCGATAGATATTCACGAAGAAACAGACGGAGGTTTTCTCCTTCAAAAGTAATGAAATAGGCATCATCACGCTGTGGAAGAGGAATCAGAAAACCTTCTTTCACAAGCTGTTTCGTTACTTCCTCGACCGCTTCAACAGAAATTCCCAATGCTTGAATATGAAAACTTTTTTTCTTCTCACTCAAATTTTCACTCTCAACATGATAGAGTAAAACTTTCAGAATTAAATGCAAGTCTACAATCATTCATATTCCCTCTTCAAACATTCCCCTTTATTCCAAAAAATAAAGGGGAATGTTATAATAAATTTTCCGTAAAAAATTCACTTTTTATCTCGGCATTACGTTTATCATCTGATTTTCCGATTATTTTTCCGATAACGTGACAATAAATACAATAACCGTCGTATATCCGTCGGCAACGGAGCTTCAATTTTCATTTTCTCGTCCGTTTTCGGATGGAAAAATTCAATCTGCTGTGCGTGAAGTGCTTGACGCCCTAAAATCAGCGTTGCGGCAGAGATGGCATCCCAATCAATCTGCGCAAAATCTTCCGTACTTTCCGCCTTTTCCACCTCTGTCGGTAACGGTAACGCATTTTCGTGCGACACACCTATCAACGACCGGTCACGCCGTAACTCACCGAGCAAAAGTCGCGGATGCATACTGTACAGTAAATCTCCCGCAATCGGGCAACCAATATGCGCCAAATGTAACCGAATTTGATGCGTCCTTCCTGTTTTTGGCGAGCAACGAAAACTCGTAAACCCATCAAAATGCACATCTACTTCATAAAATGTCCGTGCCGCCCGTGCGCTCGGGTCGTCCCACCGAATCATTTTTTTCTCGCGCTGTCCACCAGAATGGTCACCAATCGGCGCGTCAATCCAGTCGCAATCCCGAATCGGAGAGCCATACGCAATTGCAAAATACTGCTTCTGCACCAATCGCTGTTCAAATTGCGATGCCAATTTCGCATGCGCCACATCGTTCCGAGCCACAAGAATCACACCACTCGTATCTCGGTCCAGCCGATGAACAATTCCCGGACGCTGAGGCCCGCCCGTCTGACTTAAATCGTCACCGAAACGAAACTGCAACGCGCTGGCAAGTGTCCCACTCCAATGTCCCCGAGCCGGATGCACCACCATTCCCGGTGGTTTATTAACCGCCACGACCCAGTCATCTTCGTACAGAATATCGAGCGGAATATCCTCCGCATACGGACATTCACGCGGCAAATCGGGAAGCGTAAGCCGAACAGTCTGCCCCGGATTCAGCTTATACGCCGGTTTCGCCGTCTTACCGTCCACGAAAACCTTCCCGTCCGTAATCGCGTTACGCATCAGAACCCGACTAAAATCTGGAAAGTGGTAAACCAGAAATTTATCTAGCCGCCACCCCGTTTCATCAAGTGTCACCTCAACAACCTGCGGACCACTTGGAATTGCAGCCACAGTTGCTTCAGGTTCTAGCGACAACTCCAGATTTTCCTGCATTTCGTCGTCAAAATCCTCGAAAATGTCATCTTGTATCGGTTCTGACATGATTTTCCCTCAAAAAATAGATAAAAAAAGCGCGACCCGAAAGCCACGCTTTTCATTTTTCAACCATCTAGTTCTGCGCAGCGGGAGCGGCTTCAACTGGAGCAGCGGGAGCTTC
>JAUNAI010000259.1 GCA_030527705.1 Planctomycetia bacterium
GAACATTTCCTATAACGTAAAAACCAGAAACTCGGACGAGTAAAAATAGGTATCCCCGACACACTATAAAATTTCACTTTACCGTCATTTCGCGTTGCTGAAATGACTACCGAAAAGCCCATCCTTTCCTGAATTTTCAAGTAGAATCAGTATATAAATTAACCTAAAAGAAAAAGCCTCCCTGAAATAAGGAGGCTTATCTATTAATTATATCCTTTTATGAAGTACGCGACGTTTCACTTATGAAAAGTACGCACTCTATAAACAGCACCATGTTTCTCTTATGAGGGACGCTGCGTCTCCAGTACATAACGGATAATCGCGCTGAAAATAAGGATACAGTTCACGCCGACGATGAAACCCGCGTAAATCAGCGAGCCAGAACCCGCGCCGTAACCGTGGAGTGCGCTTCCCATAACGTAATTGACACCGTACCACGCCATGATGATTGCGAACGCGCCGAGAACTGCTCCTACCGCGAGCGTGAACTCACCCAACAGTCGGACGTACCGCCCATGGAGAATCAGCAGGTACACGAACAGTGAAATCAGCGCCCAGACTTCTTTTCGGTCCCAGCTCCAGAACTTACCCCACGACACATCCGCCCAAAGTCCACCAAGAATCGTTCCGACCACGAGCAACAACACCGCCGCCTGCATACAACGGTAAAGCAACTCGGAGAGCGTCGAGCAGATTTCCGGCGGGCGACGTTTTCCGTTTACCGTCCGATACCGACCGAAAAGGTAACAGCACAACGCGCCGTTCGCGAGTCCCCACGCAAGCATACCCGCGCCGTAACTCGCGACAATCGTCACCACATGTACCGCCAGCCAGTAATTATCTCGCAAAACAGGCATCAAGTTCCTCAAGTCCGGCTTAAAAATATCCGGGAACGACACGGAAATATACGACACGACGAAAACCACCAATGCCGTGGCACACGCAAAAAACGGACTCTGAAACCGCTGACGTTCCAGACGAGTATTAAAGGTAGAATCCGCAACATTTTCAGAAACCGTCCCCGATTTTCCGAAATACAGCACACTTCCCGCCACCGGAGCGATTAGGAATAACGGTACCCACCACAGAAACGCGCCGAGCATGACGATTCCGGTAAACCACTCGACCCACGCGGAAAGCGACGGCACCGACGCACCAATCGCATACACAGGTGTCAGGTGAACCGCGGTATAACCATTTCCGTTTCCCAGTCCGTAAAATCCGAGAAGCCAGAAAAACACCCCCGCCAGCACCACGCGCCCCAACCAGAGCGTCGCACGAAACGCGGTACTGCACATTTTCGGGTTATTTTCCATTTCTGATGAACTTCCCGGATTCTTAAACCGTGCCGCATTCCAGCCCAGCGAGATAATCCGAGCGAACTGCACACGGAACGTCAGCACGATACCGAGTACTCCGGCAGACCATGCGACAAAAACGATTGTCTCGAACATATTCGTGACCGGTGCGCGTCCCATAATCCACGACCGTAACACCAGCCCGACTGTCGACGCCAGCAGTCCCAAAATCAGGAAGAAAAGCCCCATCCAGAACGCGACCGCGCCGAAACGGTGAAAAACACAGATGATATTCTCACGTTCTTCCACCGTTTTTTCATTTACAGACGCCGATTTTTCTCCTTCAGACGCCAGTTTTCCTTCTGACACCGTTTTTTCACCTTCCGCGTCCTTTTCCATTTCTTTCTCTGCGCGGTATTCCAGAAACCGGAAAAAGACCGACGCGCCGAGAATCAGCGTAGCGACGAACGGGAAAACCCACGCCCACGTAAACGGACGGAACCGATTATAAAACACCTCACGTTTTAACGGCGCGTCGCTCACCGGATACTCAGTCGCAGCGAGTGCGTCGGCGTCCAGTTCCGCTTCTGGAAGCAGTTTCGCTCGCATTTCCGCCATTTTCTGCGCTTCCTGACGTAAAATTTCCCGGAACTTCACGCTTGCCGTCCGAAACTTCTCCGGCAGATTTTCGTGCCACGCATATACCATCTCCTGAAACGCTGACGCGCACGCTTCCGCGCCCGTTTCCGTCTTTATTCCCGTCTCGTTTTCCGTTCCAGTCCCGGCTTCAGTACCCGTTCCCGTTTCCGCTTTTATTTCCGTTCCTTTTTCCGTTCCAGTCCCGAAACGCAGATAATTCAGACTCACCCACGGCTGAGGCTCCAGTTCCATATACTGCGAGAAAACCTGCACTTTCTCCGTCCGATTCCGGTTTATCGGCTCACTTTCCAGCGACGGTAATACGTAAATCGCCTGATCCTCATCAAAAATCTCATACTGAACCGACGCGAGACACGCCGCGAAATTCCTCATGGAAATCCGACAGATTTTCAGGTATGAGAACCATTCCCGGTCGCTTTCCGCCGGATTTTTCGGCAATTTCTCCCTCGCGCTCCGACAATAGTCCTCTAGCGCCGGCAATACGCAGTCCGCCGCCGTACGCAGTTCCGCCAACTTCCGCGACGCCACCAAAAGACGCGCCGAATCCGTTTCCGTTCCGTTATCTCCGGAATTTTCTTTCTCCAGCGGCTTCCGCAACTCGGTATCCACGGCAGAAAACGCACCACTCACCTTCCGTAAAGCCGAAAAGAGCGCGAGTTCCGGAGAATCCGCCGTCATGCACGAAATCAGAAAGTCCCACTGTTCCGCCGTGAGTGTCCCGGCATAAATCGCGTCATTCAGGGACATTTTCGGCGAAACCGTCCGCCACCCGGACGCCATTTTCTGGAAAAGAACCGGGTCACGCTGTAACACAATCGTCAGAAACTGCACGTCTAGTGCCTGTCCCCCACTTCCCATCATCGGGTGCGTCGTGCCGAACCAAACCTGCCGGAGATTCTCATAATCCTGATAAAAACGCTGTCCGAGCGGGATATTCTCCAAAAACTGCCCGTCAATCCAGTAACAGTAAAGTTGTAACGCGGATTCCAGCCGATTCATCTCACCGCGGACTTCTTCCGGGAGCGTCGGGAACGCTTTCCGAAACGCTTCCGTATTTTCCTGCATCGCCGTCACCAACTCCATCGGCGCGACATATAAAAACGGCATTTCCCCCGTCTCCGCCACCGGCAGTTTCAGAATTTTTCGTACTTCCACATTTTTCAGAAACAGGAACGGTACGTGTTTCCATAATTTCGGATTCTCGCGCAACGACACATAAAGCTCCGCCGGCGAGAATTTCCGTTCTGGACGCTCCGGGATTTTCAGCGTTTTCTGAATTTCCGCCAGTTCCTCCGAGCTAATCTTTTCCCGTGCCGCGCCGTACAGCGACAGACGCGGTTCATACGAGTTACAGAAAAGATACACTAAATTCTGTTGCAGATACGAAACGGACACGACCTGTCCCATATATGGCACATGCGCCGCGTCGCAGAAGACGGAACTCCACGAATCAAAAACCGTCCCCGACCGCATTTTCTTCACCGGACCAACCACCAACTGTAACCACGTGACGTACCGACTTTCCAGCTGGAGCAACTTTTCCCGGAGTGCGACAAGTTCCTGTTTTTCTTTCACGGAATTTTCATTTTCACTTGCCGACGCTATTTTCTCTTCCAGAAGCGCGTAACGCTGATTAAACTCGAGCGAATTATACATATACGACAGTTCCGCCGGAGAAATCGTCGTCAGCAACTTTCCATTCTCCCCGACCGTCGGCAACTCCATCCATTCACGGAGTTTCACGTCGTCCAGCCGGATAAACGGAATCATCTCCCACACTTCCGGCTCCGCAATCCACGCAAAAAGCAGTTCCGCCGCCTGAAATTTCCGTTTTTCTGCCGAGTTTCCTGAAAAATTTCCCGGAGCTGGCAACAGAATCCGCGGCGATTCCTTTCCACAAATCATTCTCACATGCGTCCGCGCGAACGCATCTAACGGCATGATTCTCCCATCTCGACAGATCGGCATTTCCGCCCACGCGCTGAAATCGAAATCCTTTCTATCCTCTACACCAGGTACTAATCCCGCCCACGCGCATGACGTATTTCCGACGCCGAAAATGCTCAAAACAAGAACTGTCGCGGTCAGAATCTGCGCCGACGTTCCGAAAAAATACGCTTTCATCGAGAACATAATTCCAATTCCCAGCACAATTAATAGACACCCCAGATACAGAAGCCCACGTCCCGGCGAGTGACGGACCGTGAACGTCGAGACATAAAACTGGTCACGCGTACTTTCCAGCTCCATCTCATTCAGGAACGGCCCAGAAAAAGAAGTCTGAAACAGTCGCCACACCTGTCCCGTCACCGGCTCCGAAATGTCTAACGGCTGGTTCATCGAGACATTAAGCATTTCCGTAACGGTTTCCGTTCCCTTTTCTTCCATTTTTCCCATCACAATCCGCACATCACTCGAATAATGCGATGCGGTCGAGGTTCCCGGGTCAAGCCGATTATTAAACCGATCCAGCTGGATACCGAAATACAATTTTACTGTATTCTGCGCGTAAACCAGCTTCACGTTCTTCCCGGTTTTCGTCGTGAACTGAAAAACAGTCTGATTTTCCACCGTCGGCTTATTCACTGTCATCCCATCCAGCATGAAATAATCGAACTGGCGCAACCAGAACTCTTCCGCCTCACCGTCAAGCGTCAGACGTACTTTCACCCACGACGTCCAGCTCGCCAGACGCTGTTTCACGGACATTTTCGTCTCGCCGTCCTTCAACGGTCCCGGATTTCCGCCCGCCTTAATTACTTCCCAGCGAAAATCAGACACACCGACAGGAACACCACTTTTCTCCGTGTCCACACCCGTTTTTCCAGCTTCATTCCCCGTTTTTCCGGCTTCCGCACCAGTCCCGGACTGAAGATAATCCAGCACTTCCAACCGACACCCGTCCACATCATAAAGAAGATGTTCCGTCCGACTTCCCGTCAAGAAACTCCACGGAAATCGAGGTAAATAATCACTCACTCCCCAACCGAAAAGCGCATCGTCCCCATAAAACCGCCAAGAAAACGGTCCCGGTGTAAACGGAATCGATTTCCGGAAGGATTTTGGCGCGGAATCCTCCTTTTTCGGTGAGTCACCCTCCGTTTTTTTCGCAGAATCCGTGATTTCCAACTCGAAATGGACATCACCTGGACAAATTGCGACGCGATTCGTCTCTCCTTCCCCCACAGATAGGAACGCGGACTGTCCGTAACGGAAATCAAGTAAGCAACCGAAAAGAAGAACCAGAATTCCGAGATGCGTAACAAGGAAACCAATCTGATATTTCTTCCACGGAAACCGTAACAGAGCGCTGAACAGCACGCTCAGCCCCAGCAGTCCGCAGAGCGTCATAAACCAGCCAGCATGATAAACCGCCCAAGAACTGGAATCATCTCCAAACTGCATCCCTAAAAAAGTCGCCCACGCCATCACTGCGGCAAGAATCAGAATCAGCGCAATAGCAAAAAACATCGACCCGATGACTCGTACCGGCAAGAGAAAAATACTGTTTTTAAATCCGTTTTTCATCATTCTTTCCGCAACCCAAGTTAAGTTCTATATCTATAAAGAATTTATCTTCTTGGAGAGAAACCATTTTTGCAAAATAGGTTTCTCCCCAAACCCCTCTTTCAAAAAAACTTTTAATCGCGTTCTACAAACGCCTGCTTCTTAAATATTTATTTATTTCTATTTAAAATTAATTTAAATATCAAGAGTTTTTTGAAGGGAGAGTGTGAGGGGGAAACAATTTTGCAAAAATGTTTCCCTCCTCACGAATGTTTAT
>JAUNAI010000260.1 GCA_030527705.1 Planctomycetia bacterium
ATTTTGTGAGGCGACGCGTCACGCGTAGCTATGAGGTTCCTTAAAATATAGATTTTAGGCTGAAATTGGTGATTTTTTGATACTTTTTAGGCTGAAATTTATATTTTTCGCCAATTCAGCGACGCGAGACGCGTCGCCTCCCACCCCTCAACACACAGAGAAACATTCTCAATATGATAACTAGAGAGGGTAGATAAGAAAAAATTCAGACGGAAAATATTCACTTAATTAACATCAACAACGCACTATGTCAGAGCAATTTAACCCATATCACATTTGGTTAGGCATTCCGCCAGAAGAGCAACCTGCGAATTATTACCGTTTGCTTGGTCTGCAACTATTTGAATCCAACACAGACGCAATTTCGGGTGCGGCGGACCGTCAAATGGCTTACGTCCGAACCTTCCAGACAGGTCCTTATTCACAACTTTCACAGAAAATTCTTAACGAACTTTCTCGAGTACGCATTGTACTTTTAAATCCTGAAAAAAAGGCGGAATATGACAATAAACTCCAGAATTTAATTGATAAAAACAACAGAAGTCGAGCGAAAAAAATAGAACCGCTTGTACGGTCTACAATTCCACAACCACCAACTCCACCGCAAACTCCACTGCGTAAAATAGAACCGCTTGTATCCCAAATTCCGACTTCTCCACAACTAATAGGAACGAAGGTTCAAGGAAAAAAATCCGCCTCAACACCCGAAGTAGTGGTACGTACTCAAACGCCTAAAATTAGCACAAATTCATCTACATTATTTAATGTACTAAACGCAACATGCAAGAATAACGATTCTGCATTACAATCTAATAATCCTGTTTCTAAAAATTTTATAAAAGACGATAGGGAAAATAATGAACCATATCTATTTCCAAGTATTGAACTTTTGGATTTACCTCCGTATGTTAATTGTACTGAATTTTATGAACCTGCGCGAAAAGTCGCATTCTGCTTAAAGAGAGCTTTTCAAGAATATGGACTTCGTATTTTCATTCATAACATTCAGATTGGTCCAACAGTTACACAGTATCAGGTAGAACCAGAAAAAGGTCTTCGAGTATCAAAAATCGTAAATTTAGCGGATGATTTAGCCATAAAGTTGGGAACTTCCAACATACGAATTACATTTCCGCTTTTCGAACAACAAAATTTGATAGGAATTGAGATTCCAAATGAGAAAAAGCAACTTGTACGTCTCCGTGATGTAATGGAACAACTAACGGGAACATACGAAGATTTACAAATTCCGATGTTTCTTGGAAAAGATGTGGCAGGAAAACCACTTGTGGCAGACTTGGTGACAATGCCCCACCTATTAATCGCTGGTTGTACAGGAGCGGGAAAAAGTATGTGTATCAACTCAATCATCACATCTATCGTTATGACACGTGCCCCGGAAAATGTACGTCTATTAATGATTGACCCAAGAATGGTAGAGATGAACCAATATAGTATCATTCCGCATTTAATAGTTCCTATCGTCACCGACATGAAAAAAGCGGAAGAGATTCTCGCGTGGGCGGTCGCGAAAATGGAAGAACGTTATCTTTGGCTGTCGCGTGCGCGCGTGCGGTATATCAGCGACTATAACAAGTTGCCGTACGAGACGAAAGTGCGGCGTGCGAAACCGAAAGCGACGGAGAAAATGCCGGAACAGATGCCGTTTATCGTTATCGTGGTGGACGAAATGGCTGATATGATGATGACGGCACCGAAAGAGGTCGAGTCGCACATTATCCGACTGGCGCAGAAAAGCCGTGCGGTGGGGATTCACCTGATTCTCGCGACGCAGAAGCCGATTGTGACGGTGATTACGAGTTTGATTAAGTCGAATCTTCCTGCCCGAATCGCGTTCCAGGTGTCGAGTAAGAATGACTCGCGTGTCGTTCTGGACGAAAACGGAGCGGAGCGTCTTCTCGGACACGGTGACATGCTCTTCCTCCTGCCGGGGACGAGTAACCTGATTCGTGCGCAGGGTACGTACCTAAGCGACGATGAAATTAACCGCGTCGTGGATAGTATTTCGACGGAAGAGCCGCAATTCGAGGATGAAATTACGCAGCATCTTGCCGGCGCGGGTGGTGGAAAAATCGCGGAATGGGCAGCGAAAGATGAACTGTACATTTCCGCAATCGAGATTATCGTTAACGAGCGTCGTGGCTCGATTTCCCTCCTTCAGCGTATGCTCGGCATCGGCTACGGTCGCGCAGCGCGGTTGATTGACTTTATGGAAGAAGATAAAATCGTCGGTGCGTTTAATGGCTACACGAAACCGCGAGACGTGCTACTCTCGAAAGACGACTGGCTTAAGATGAAGGCCGAGTGGGATAATAGTCTAAAAGAGGTACATCAAGCAGAAATCGAACATGAGTTTATGATGGACATTCCATCGAACCTGCCGATACGTTTTTCGAAACATAATCTAAAAGGTATCGACAATTTAGATAGAGATGAAGAATGTTACGAGGAATTTAATGAATATTTGGAACAAGAAATTTCCTCCATCCCTCAATCATCTCACCATTCTTCCTCAGATTCAACAGAACGTCCACACAGAAAAACCCGTCGACGCCAAAAACCAAACTACGAACAAATCCGCCCTCATGATGTAGTCAATCATACACAACAACTCAACGATATTGATTAAACATCGTTTAATACAAGGTAAAAAATAATATTTTAGTAATGATATTTTTTATAACCAACTTAATTATTTTTCAACCTTCTGCGGACACATTTTACATTCCGTACGAATATAAACCTCAGTTAAAAAAATCCTCAACACACGGAGAAATTTATGAACCTTTCCGCTCTCCTGTTATCCTTCGCGTTTCTACAGGTGGCGTTGGTGCCGAGTAGCTCAACGCAGTTTTTTGTCACACCGAATACGGAAGCTGTTCTGACGTTTCAGGTTTCAGAATCAACCGAAAATCAGGCTGATACAGAGAAAAATACACAAAAAATTACACAGACAGACGCGCCGGAATTTAAACTTCTGGACGTAAATGGTACCGAAATTCGCACGATTTCCGCGAAACTGACCGAAAACGGAACCTGTACGCTGACCATTTTCCTTCCGCAGGGGTATTACGAACTCCAGACAGCTGACGGCACGCAGTCTTTCGGGCTGGTCTCTCTTCCACCCTTCACGGACGCGGACGCAAAGCATTATCAGACGGTGGCAGACCCGTTTTTCGCCATCGACGGTGCCATGTCGTGGCTCGTGGCGAAACAGGATATGGACCAGAAACGCGATGAACTCGCTCAAATTGCGCGACGAAGCGGAATCGCCATGATTCGTGAGCGTCTTTCTTGGAATGAATGCCAATCCGCCACCGGAACCGAAAATATCCAGCCGGAACCGAGACGCCATTATGATTCCTGCCGAAAAATGATTCAGCGTCAGGGCGTGGAAGTGCTGGAACTCTGCCATGACGCACCGAAATGGATGGAAAAGACGGGGAATAGATACCCGAAAGATTTTCTGACCGTCCACGACAGTTGGAATGTCTTCACGCAACACTGGAACCGAACGTGGGGTGGTATGGAAGTCTGGAACGAGCCGGAAATCTCGTTCGGTGCGGAACTTCCCGCCGACCAGTACGTTCCGCTCCTGAAAACCATCGCGTGGCAGCAACAGAACTCACCTGCCGAGAAGGAAAAACTTGCCGAGACTGGGAAACGTACTCCGCTGGTGGGTGGTGTGATGGCAACTTATGCCCGCGAGTGGCTTGACCATGCCGTAAAATGTGGTGTTTTGGACGTTTGCGACGTGTTCAGTTTCCACACCTACGCACGTGCTCCGGAAGTGGAGAAACTTTATAGTAATTTCCAATCGTGGCTCCGTGATTCCGGTCAACCGACAAAACCGCTCTGGCTTACCGAGTGTGGGCGTCCATGGACGATCGGCCCCGGCCGTCCCCCGCAAATCGAAGATTTAACTAGCGCAATCGACATTGTGATGAAAGGTGTCGAAGCCCGTGCATTCGGCATCCAGCGGTATTTCCCATTCGTGTACCCTTATTATGAGGAACGCACTAACAATTTCGGCATGATGTCCCGCGACTACACCCCCCTGCGTTCTTTCGCTGGTTATTCCCAGATGATACGTACGCTCGCACACCGCGAATACCTCGGTGACCTCGCCAACATCCCCGACGGCTGGACGCACGCTCGTGTTTTTTCGTCCGTGAAAACGCCAACTTCCGCGACAGATTCCGCCTCTGCGGCAGGTTCTGCTTCCGTGACAGATTCCGCCACCATAACGGTCTCCACCCCCCGAAAAGACGCGGTTCTTGTCGCCCTTTACGCACCGACCATCGAGTCGCGGAAGCTCACCCTTCCATGCCGTATTCTCCATGCGGAGCGCGTCACCGGTGAAACGATTCCACTTCACGCTGACGGATGCACGCTGGAATCCGCTGACGGTTTCGTTTACCTCTGGCTCGCGGAGTCCGACATTTCCCCGATTCTGAATGCTGACACGCCGATGAAAAAACTTCATGATGAACGTCGCGCAGACGAGAAAAATTCCCGAAATGCCAAAAATGCGGAAAGTGCCAAAAAGGCAGAAAACACGCAAAAAACCGACATGAAACCGAATCTCTCGCCGATAATTCTGCGTTACGACGTCGACGAAAAAACGACGGCATGGACACGGAACGGATACCGATTTAAACAGAATTGCGACGAGGAAATCACACTAAAATTCCGCGTTACAAACCTTTCCGCCACTGCGAAAACCATCCCGGTCACGTGTCGAGCACAGTACGAAGATACCCGAATTCTCGATGCTCCGAAAAGCATAACCGTTCCCGGAAATGGTGTCGCTGACTTCCAGATTCGCGTCATCACCGGTGCCGAATACCGAAAAATCGGTCTGTTCTGCCCGATTGAAGTGACGGCAGAAGACCGCGTTTTACTGAATATCCAAACATCATTCACACTCGAAAACCTGCTGAAAATCACCAGCCAACAGAAACGCCTCGATATCCGCGACCTTTCCCGCTGGCATAAGTCCGCCGCAGGGTGTTGTGACAACCTAAAATTCAGCGAAACCAGCCCGAACTGGATTCTGATGGCGCATTTCACCGAGGGCGACCACTGGGTTTATCCCGATTTTCAGCTTCCGGAAGATGTAAATATTGGCGACTACGACGGAATTATCGTCCGCGCTCGATGCTGGGATTCTACAAACAAAACGCAGGTCCGTATTTTCACATATCAGCCAAATTCCGCTTTTTTCACGAGTGACACAATTATCCCAACCGACGGCGAATGGCACAACGTCCAGATTCCATTCAGATCACTCGTTTTTTGTCCTGCGACTGGTGGAAAACTCGCTGATTTCCAGCCCGATAAGGTCCGTAAAATCTCCATCGGCGCAAACACAAAAGGCGAGGCGGTTCAGGTAGAAGTCAGCGATTTTTATCTTTACCATAACTAACCCAATTCATATCCGATATACTATAAAATTCCACTTTACCATCATTTCATCTTGTTAAAATGATTACCTAACAGACCATCCTTCCCTGAATTTTCAAGTGGAACTAGTATGAATCCATAAAAAAACGCTGTCCTCAAAAAGACAGCGTTTTATTTATACCGAGAGGTAAAGATTAAAAGAATTACTCTTCGTCTTCGACGACTTCTTCTTCATCT
>JAUNAI010000261.1:0-3423 GCA_030527705.1 Planctomycetia bacterium
AAGGAGTAGCGGACCATTTTAAAGAAAATTTCCAACCTCCTTTTGGTATTATTCCGGTTTTCCGACCTTCTCACCTTTCGGACGTTTATAAGAATAACGGTTCTGTCGGAAACGCCAAAAAACAACCCAACGAACACAAGAATGATTAATATTACGATTCCAACTACTCTGATTTTTCTCGCGGAAAGCTGAAATTGGCCATTATTGGTAAGGCGGAATGAAGAAAGGACATCTTCCCAGAGTAACGTATTTTTTCGGTCGTCCATCAACAAAATATGCGTTTTCTCGCAGTCAGGCTGTTTCGCGCCGTCCTTTTCCCACACCATGACTGACGTTTTCCGCGTCTCTCCATCGGAATCCGTGTACTGAAAAGAAATCTTAACCTGATAAAATTGCATGACTACAACAGTATTCAGTACGATGTTTCGGAAAAGTCCCGTTCTTTGTCGTTTTATTTCCTCTCCCAGCACCGGCGTTCCGAACTGCATCGTGTACAGGTAACGTGTCCGATTTCGCCAACGCCAGAATAGCACCCCTCCCCCTATCATGGTGGTAATAAATATTATAAATAGAGCCAGTCCCAGCACCTTCCCGTATTGATTAAACGTCGTATTTTGCGGACGATACCACCCACCGCACCGTTCCAGTCGACAGTACGTCCTCGGCTTGATTTTCCGCGTCGCATACACCTCCTGTGGTTCTGGATAATTGTAACGAATTCGATATAACGTGTACGTATTACTCGATACTTCCTCCATTTCCACCAACTCGCAACTCTCAATCCTTACCGCCTTCCGCGTCGGGCGAAACGGCAAGACATCCCGCCAATCCGGAGAGATTAAAAAAAAGAAAATACCGAGAAAAAACGATGAAAATATTACCAAAAACAGCCCGGAAAGGAACAGATCGTCCGACAAAAACCACACCGTCCGCGCCACACTCGACACCCGACGCGGAACCTGCTGTAAATTGTGAGGAATTTCCATAAATCACCTGCCAAAATAAACACATCATTAAAAGTTTTTTGAGGGGGGAGTGTGAGTGGGAAACAATTTTGCAAAAATGTTTCCCACTCACCACCGTAAAATCTCTACGGGTGGCGTCATACGTTTATCCTAAAATCCCTTATTAAACTCTTCCCATTCCTTAATTGTCCGAATTTTATCTGCTTTTCCTCTGCATATCGTTCCGCTTCCGAGCCTTTTTTCCCGACGATTGTAAGTTCCAGACACCCATAAAAAGCGAATTCTTCAATTTCCGTCACGTTTTCCGGAATGACAATTATCAACAGTCTCCTACAGTCGCTAAATGCCGATTCTCCAATCGTCGTCACTCCCTCCGGAACCTGATATACCCAATCTCTGCCGTACGGATAAGAAAGCAGTTTCTTTCCGTCTTTCGTAAACAGCACGCCGTCCACGCTCTTATAATTCGGATTCCCTTCCGCCACGCGAATTTCTGTTAAACACGTACATCTCTCAAACACGCGCGTTTCAATTTCCGTCACATTTTCAGGAATCGTTACCGACCCCAGACTTCTACAGCCCGCAAACGCCGCCCAGCCAATTTTCGTCACGGATTCAGGAATCGTCACCGACGTCAGATTCCTACAGCCGATAAACGCCCCTTTTCCAATTTCCGTTACACTCTCTGGAATCGTGACCATAGTTAAAGCCTTACAGACAGAAAATGTATATTCTCCAATCTCCGTTACGCACTCTGGAATCGTGATGGAAGTCAACTTAATACAACGATGAAACGCATGATTTCCAATCTTTTTCACGCTTTTCGGAATCGCCACTGCCGTCAAATCACGACCATTCTGAAAAGCGTAAGCCTCAATTTCCGTCACGCCTTCCGGAATCGTTGCCGAAACGAATCGGTCACAGTCCTCAAACGCACCACAATCAATCACCGTCGTCCCTTCCGGAACCCGATAATCCCGCCCTTTTCCGGCAGGATACACCTTCAGCGACTTTCCGTCTTTCGAGAAGAGTACACCGTTCACGCTCTTGTAATTCGGATTTCCTTCCGCGACGCGAATTTCCCGCAACCATCGACAGCCGGCGAAGATACTCCATTCCATATCCGTCACGCTTACCGGAATCGATACGGATTTTAAGGGGAGACAATCAAAAAACGCACCATACCGCACCGCCGTCACGCCGTCCGGGACCTGATATTCCTTCTCCGTCCTCCCGCACGGATACCGCACCAGCGTTTTTCCATCTTTTGAAAATAGCACGCCGTTCACGCTCTTGTAATTCGGATTTCCTTCCGCGACCCGAATCTCGCGCAGGTTCTCACAACCGGTAAATGCATTGTCCGGAATCTCTCGAACTCCCTCTGGAATCGTGATGGAGGTTACAATTCCTCGGTTAGAATCCGTCTCGAAATGAATCGCCACCACGGGCAGATTCTCGATCGTTGCGGGAACCGTTACTGCCGTTTCATTTCCTAAATATGACGAGATAAAGACTTGTCCTTCATCAATGTAATACTGAAAATCCTCGAAGACTTTCACCTCCACGTCCATGACATATTCATCAAGGTCTGGATTATAAACATACTGAATTTCCCCCCGTAACGCCGCGGGAATGCAGAATGCAAGAAAAATAATCGGTAAAATGACGGATTCCAGAATCTTTTTCATGGTCGAATCTCCTATAAATGGTAGGTTAAGTAAAGGAAGGTAACGTAAATCAGTTTTTTCATTATAGTATTTGTCAAGAAAAATGTTAAGTATTTTTAGAAATAATATTAGAAAATAATTCATACTTATCAATTACGACACAAAAAAAGTGTGAATCCATAAGAACTCACACTTTAAAATTGACCGATTCCCCCAGCTGTCTGTGTTTGGGGGAGAATCAGGCAGCTTTACTCATAACGGACTCACTCAATTCCGTCATCGCTTCCAGTACCGGACGGTCTTCCAACTTGTCTTCCGAACGTCCGTTCCAGACACGCAACACGTCTTCCGGACGCATCGCCATGAGAGCTGCCGTCGTGACGACTCGCCGAGCAAATTCCGTCGCCTGTTCATCATCAAATCCGAGCGATTTCGCCTCCAAGATTACTTGCGCATAATGCATCATATCACACCTCTTTCCATCCTTGAATGTCTTATCAGACCCCCAATCGGCTTCACCACGGCCGACCTGTCCGACTGCATATATTATACGATATAATTCAGTAAAAAAACAGGGGGAAATACTAAAAATTCTCAAAAAAATAGAAAATATTTTCTTCAGATTTACGTCACATGAAAATGTAAGTTGAATACGTAAAATACGAGACAAAAAGCACATTTCAGGTCAACCTGGGGAGTGGGAAAATTTGAGAAATTTAGGCGTTTTTACCTCTTCTCAAATTTCCCACTTTCTCCATTCTCAAAACATCAAAAATCACTCCGTTTCAGTA
>JAUNAI010000261.1:3433-5656 GCA_030527705.1 Planctomycetia bacterium
CATCCGTTTCTGACTCTTTCTCCGTCGTTCCAGAATCTTCCACCTTCACAGATTTTTCTACATCCGCACTCTCGGTCGGTTTCTCATTTTCAGCAGGCTTTTCGGCCTCATCAGGAACCGCCTCAAGGTTCATTTTTCCACTTTCGTCGAATAATTTCGCATAAATCGGCAAGTGACGGTAATAGACCTCTAACATGTAAATACTTAGGCAAGTCATGTAGAGTCGCCCACCCTGATCGGAAGCATAACGGTCCTCATTCGGGCTCCAACTTCCAGCCTCCGGCCCCGTGCGGACTTGATTTTTCGGAAGCTCCTGACGCATAACACCATTCCATTCCTTCCACCAGCGTCCTTCTTTATGGTGCATCGCCTGCGTGGCGTAATACCATTTATAGACGTCCGTTTCTCCCTTGAAACTGACATTTTCCGTCAGAACACGGTCCAACGCTTTCTCGACGCGTGGGTCATTCTGCTCCCAACCAAGATACTGTCGACAGAGAATCCCTTCCGCCGTCATCGTCATGCTTGGATACACTTCCTGAACCGTATAACGATAAAAAGTCTTATCATTCGGAGCACTGTTCGCGTCAAGATATCGCGTAATTCCGTCGAGCGCCTCCTGCGGAACTTCAATTCCCGCCATACGCGCACTCTGTAACGCCATCAGAACCCAACCAGTGACAGACATGTCAGACATTTCGTCTTTCTGGAGTGTATAACGCCACGCGCCGTCATTATGCTGCGTGTCGAGAAGGAATTTCACTGCCTTTTGCGCCGGGACACGATAACGTTCCACTTTCGTCATGCCGTAAAGCTCGCAGAGAGCAATCGTCGCCTGAGCGTGCGTGTAGAAACTGTGGTTATACATGCCGTCCATGGGGAAAAACTGACCATTCGTCCCCTGCTGTTTCAAGAGCCAGTTCCACCCATCAGCGATGACTCGGCGATACTTACCAACTTCCTTAATTTCCTTCTTTTTCCGCTCATAACGTTTTTTCGATTCACGGTCTTCATCGGTAAATTTCGGAGGATGCTGAGTATACCCGGCCCCCTGAAACGCTAAAAGCGCCATCGCCGTCGCAGAAACACGGTTCTCGCATCCTTCCAGACCGCCAGAGTACGGACCAGAAAGACTCCAAGAACCTTTATTCGCGCCACGCGCTTTATCTTGCTGTTTTGCGAGCCACTTTAATCCCAGTTCAACGGCATCTTCCGTCGATTTCGTCCCACCATATTTTCCGAGAAGTCCTTTTCGCCCACCCGGATTTCGTCCGTCAAAACGTGCTCCCGGAGGCGCTTCCTTCAGGCTGGCTGCAAGCGTACCCGTCTCGGTAACTGGAGGTGCCTCCGGTTCCAGCATCGGGTCCTCAACTGGGGTATCTTCTTCCGCCATTTCCGCTGCTTCCGGCTCTTCCGTCTCAACGAAAGTCTCTGTCTCAATTTCCGTCTGAACTCCGATATCCTCGGCAAAAATCTCTTCTTCCTCCTCGACTTCCTCCTCTTCCACAACAATCATCGCCTCAATCCGAATCGGTTGCGGTTTCGGCGGAATCGCAGTAAAGAGCAACGCGAAAATCAGAAGCAGAATCACATGCCCAATCGTACTGATAAACCACGGCGGTGCACCTTTCGCGATTTTATCGGTAAGTTCCTCCTTTTCCTCTTCTTTTTCCTCTACCTGAATTGTTTTCGCGAGATATTTATCCTGCTGCGGCAGAAAATCGTCCACTTTCGTTTCCGCCATCTCTGCGCTAAAAGAGAGTGCTTCTTCCGACAGTACTACCGGCTCTGGAGCAACCGGCAACGGTCGGTTTCCCGCTCGCTTCTTCCCTGTTTCCGTCAATGGCGTGTCAGCCGAAACACGCGTCGGCTTCACACTCTGTGGCTTCATCGACGCCGGTTTCATCGGTTGTGGCTTCACCGACTGCTGTTTCATCGAAGTTGGCTTCACCGGAGCGGGTTTCACCGACTGTGGCTTAAGAGGCTGTACCCCTGTCGGCTTCACCGGCTGAGGGGTAACTGGACGGCGATTCGGATCTTGTGGAGTGGAATTGGACATAATTTCTCGCTTATTTTCTTACCGCCTCCCATTTTCAGGAAGGTGTCACCTTAAGTGACGGAGGGTCGAGGTTCTATTCTTTAAATCGGTTCTTTAAATTAAAATCGTTTCTTAAAATCATTTATAAATATATTATGTGATTTGTAAATATAAATATAAATATA
>JAUNAI010000262.1 GCA_030527705.1 Planctomycetia bacterium
AATTTAACGCCGTATCTTCCGGGAATCCGTAAAGCAGGTTAAAGTTCTGAACCGCAGAGCCGGACGCACCTTTCGTAATGTTATCGATGCACGAAACAGTCACGATTCGGTCTTTCACAATTCGAGCGGTCACATTCACATAATTCGTAAATCGGCACTCGCGCGTGTTCGGCAGGTGGTCCACCACGCGGACGAAAGGCTCATCTTTCCAGTACTCACGCAAAGCAGAAATGACTTCTTCCTGCGTAAATTCCCGCATCGGAATCGAGTACGCTGTCGAGAGAATTCCACGTTCCATCGGCACAAGATGTGGGGTGAAAATCACGTCAACCGGCTCGCCCGCCATCTTTCCGAGAACCTGTTCAATTTCCGGCTGATGTCGATGCACGCCGACGCCGTACGCGCTGAATCCCTCATTCAACTCGCAGTACAACAGGTGCGGTTTCAGACTTTTTCCCGCTCCCGAAGCGCCACTTTTCGAGTCAATAATGATTCCGTTCGGGCGAATCATCTTGTTTTTAAGTAACGGTGTAAGCGCGACAATGGCCGTCTGCGGATAACAACCGGGATTCGCGACAAGCTGAGCACCACGGATTTCATCACGGAAAAGCTCCGGCAGACCGTACGGAACGTGTCCCAGTCGGTCCGGGTCCGGGTGCTTCACGCCGTACCATTTTTCGAAAACTTCCGGAGAATCAAGACGATAATCCGCACTCAGGTCAATAATTCGGCAACCGAGGTCCAACAGCGCAGGAATGCGCTCAGCACTCGCCTTATGCGGAAGACAGCAGAACACACAGTCCGCACGTTCTGCGATCTGTTCCGGCGTAAGATTTTCCATGTGTAAATCGAGACGTCCGGTCAGTTGCGGATGAACCTGCGAAACATGCAGATTTTCGTCCGACCGCGTCGTCAAAGCCGTAATCTGGACGTTCGGATGTCGCAGAAGAAGGAGAATCGTTTCCAGCGCGGTATAACCCGTCGCTCCGAGAATTGCTACACGAATCATGATTTTAAAAATAAAAAAACAAATAAGTAAATTAAGTAAATGAAATGTTAAATGACTCTTACTCCATACTCTGAAAATTTCATATCCCGCAGATTTCGCAGAAAATCAGTGGTTTTAAATCTCTCACAGATTCCACAGAATTTCACAGATTTTAAATATTAATGACTATTCAAAATCGGTCTGTGAAATCTGCCTCTTCCGTAAGAAGTGCCGAAAAATACAGGGTTTCGAAAAGCGGAAAACTCAGTGACTTAAATCATTTTCATTTCCTGAGAACTCACTCATTTCTATGAAAATCTGTGAGATCTGTGGGAGATTTAATGGTTTCAGTTTCTACGTTTTTGGGCACTTTAAGGTTTTATCCTTCTCATATATGAAATATTCAGGTTAAAATAAGTTGTTTTTTCATAACCTCACTCCGGCAGAATCCGTACGCACGGCCCCTCTACGACCAGTCGTTCGTCGGCGAGAAGCTGGAGTGTCTGCGGGAGAATGATGTGTTCACACTCCTTCATGACACGTTTTTGAAGCGTTTCTGGCGTGTCGTCGTCCAAGACAGGAATCGCTTTCTGCATCACAATCGGTCCCGTATCCGTCCCACAGTCAATTAAATGCGTCGTCGCACCAGCGAGCTTCACTCCGCGTGCCAGTGCGTTTTCATGCACGTGAATCCCGTAATTTCCCTTCCCGCAGAACGCTGGAATCAGCGACGGATGGATATTCACTACGCGATTCTGATATGCTTCTACCACTTTCGGGTCCAGTACTACCATGTATCCTGCCAGCGCAATCATATCAATCTGTAACTCTGCCAATTTCACAAGCATCGCATCCGTAAAAGCTTCACGTGTTTCGTATTCTTTCGGCACGAAACAGAATCCCGGGATTCCAGCGTTCGCAGCACGTTCCAAGGCATACGCTTTTCGTGAACTACTGAATACCGCCGCGATTTCGACATTCGTCAGCGTTCCCGCTGCCACGGCATCTATAATTGCTTGAAGGTTCGTTCCACCTCCTGACACAAAAACGGCAAGTTTTTTCATGGGGGTTCTCGCAGATGAACAGGTTTATACCCGACACACAATAAAATTCCGCTTTTCTGTCGTTTCGTGTTGCTGAAACGACTATCGGAAGGACCAACCTTCCCTGAATCTTAAAGTGTGATTGGTTTAAAATATCCTAACATATCCTATATAATGTCGTATATTATACCCGAAATAGTCAGGAATGCTAGGGGGGACCCAAGATTTCCAAGAATTTTTCAAAAAAAGTTCCGAATTTCGAGAGAATTATTGAAAAGGAAACTGGTATGTGTAAATCGTATGTAAAGAGAATGTAAATCTAATGTAAAAGCTATGTACAATTTTATGGAATAGGCGAAATAGTAATTGTAATTTTGGTAATATGCGGTATATTATAGGAATCAATTAAAAAGAAAAGTTGAGGAGTACTTTTATGATAAATGCAGATGCTGCTTATACAGAGCTGAAATTTGACGAAATTCCAGTTCGTTCTGTCGTACGTCAATGGAAAACGAAAAGCGCGAATAAACTTGTCATCGCGGACCTGAATTCTGAATTAAAGGGCTCGGACGCCCTGTTGCGTGCATTGGTTTTACGTCGGCTTTTCCGGAAAGTTCTGTCACCGAATGAGAAAAATGTCGGTCTGCTTCTCCCTCCGTGCGTTCCGTCCGTGTTGGCGAATGCTGCGTTAACGCTTGATAAGCGTGTTGTAGTGAATCTGAATTACACCGTTAGTCCGGAAGTGATGAATAAGTGTATTACGAAAGTTCAGATTAAACACCTGTTTACCAGTCGGAAAATGATGGAGAAGGTTGATTACCAGCCGAACTGTGAGGTGGTGTATCTGGAAGACCTGAAAGAGAAGGTGACGCTCGCGGACAAGCTGATTTCCTTCATGCAGGCGAAAATTCTTCCCATTTCCACAGTCTATCGGCAGTTAGGGCTGAACGATATTGACCCGGAAGATGTAATGGCGATTCTCTTTACCTCCGGCTCGACGGGGATGCCGCGTGGGGTGATGCTTACGCACCGAAATATCGGCAGTAATATTAAATGTTACTCTGACTTTTTCAATTTCGACCAGAGTGAAGGGTGGCTTGGTGCACTTCCATTTTTCCATTCCTTTGGTTTTACCGGTCCCCTCTGGTCGGTTTTGACACGCGGAATGGCGGGATATTATCACGTTTCGCCGTTGGAATACCGCCCGATTCAGCGTCTGTGCCGGAAATATAAACCAACAGTCTTTCTCGGAACACCGACATTCCTGAGAACCTACGCACGCCGGATGGAGCGCGAGGATTTAGCGTCTGTAAAACTCGTCGTGACGGGTGGGGAGCGCTGTCCGCTAGAGCTGATGGATGAGTACGAAAATAAATTCGGTATTCGTCCGACGCAGGGATATGGTATCACAGAAACTTCACCGGTAATTTCAGCGAATATTCCCCCCTCTCACCACACTCGGGGATGGGAACCGATGCCAAAAGATGAATCGGTCGGCTTCCCGATGCCGGGGATTAAGGTGAAGGTTCTTAATGTGGAGACTGGTGAACCGTGTAAAACGGATGAAGTCGGTATGTTGTGGGTGACGGGCGAGAATATCATGAAGGGATATTACGACGAACCAGAAAAAACTGCGGCGGTCATCAAGGACGGTTGGTACTGCACGGGCGACTTGGTACGTCAGGACAGCGATGGTTTCCTGTTTATTGCCGGGAGATTGAGCCGATTCGCTAAAATCGGTGGTGAAATGGTTCCGCATGAAGGTCTGGAAGAGGGAATTAACCTGATTATCGGACATAAAGCGGAAGAAGAACCGAAAATCTGCGTTACATCGGTTCCAGACGAGAAAAAAGGGGAACGAATTATCGTTCTTTACACGGAACTGTCGGTGACGCCGGAGGAAATCAGCGTGAAACTGAAGGAGCAGAAGTACCCGAATCTGTGGATTCCGGCGAATGATTCTTACTTCCAGATTGACGCGATTCCGTTATTGGGGACGGGAAAGCTCGACCTGTTCGCGATTCGGCAGATTGCGCAGGACTGCGTGCAGAAGAATTAATTCAGAAGTGGGGATCAGAGTGGAAACATTCCTGTCTCCTAGCCAGAGTATTTCATACCTAAAAGGTAAAAAACGTTAAAGTGTCGGAAAATACAGATGAAAATGGCTATTTTTCGCCAAAACGACATTTTATACCTGCACATTTCATGTGTATTCATAATACACGATGGAACACAGTCCTCCGCCTCGTAGCGGTAATGTAATAGCCGTAGGTGTAAATTCACGGTAAATGGACAGTGAAACGCGCATCTCCCCCTCCCCACACCGAAGGCGTGGGGAGTGAGGTACGGTACCGAAACCTTTTCCGTGGGTTTACACCCATGGTTATTACATATCCCCCCCAGGATGAGGCGAATTGGCAATTTACCCTAAATCACTCTGTGTAGAGGATTCCTTCTTTTTCTTATTTTTTTCTAAAAATCCTAAAAAATCACGGATTATTTTTTCTCTCCTACTTGACACAGAGGTGATTTTCGTTTTATAATAAAAATAGAGGGTGAATGGCATTATACACCTGAAATTTCCAGCCCAAAATTGAAAAAAACTAAAAGGAGAATGAAAAATGAAACTGTCACGACGAGATTTTCTTCAGACAGCTGCGCTCACCGTTGCGTCTGCATCCGTTATTTCCCACGTTAGAACGACTTCGGCAGTTCCCGCCACGGCCTTTATTACCGGTCGCCCCAAAAAAGCGATTCTTGGTGCTCTTCCCGACGCGGCACGAATCGAGAAACTGCGTGCTTTGGGAATCGAGGGAATGGAAATTACCGGTGCGCCCTCCATTCAGGAAGCGGAAAAAATGCGGAAGGTCGCGGAATCAATGGATTTCCGATTTCACTCGATTATGGGTGGTGGCTCCGTCGAGCGTATGGAACTCGCCTCAGCTCTTGGAGCGGACGCCGTTCTCGTCGTTCCGGGGCGCGTTTCTGGGGTGAAAATGCCGGAACCGTGGGAATTTAAAATCCATTTCGACGAAAAAACCAACCGACTTCTGGAGGTCGTGGAGGGGGACAACACGCCGTACGCCGACTACATTAAAGCGCATAATGCCGAGATGGAACGTGCGCGGAAACATGTTGAGTCACTTATTCCGACGGCCGAGAAACTCGGAATTGTCATCGGTTTGGAAAACGTTTGGAATAATATGTGGGTTCATCCCCATTTCGCGGCGAATTTCGTGTTGTCGTTCGATTCCCCGTGGGTGCAGGCGTATTTTGACATCGGAAATAACGTGAAATATTATCCGCGTCCGCAAGACTGGTTCGACAGTTTCCAAGGAAAAGTGATTCGCGTACACATTAAGGATTTCAAGTTGAACGAGAATGGTCGGGGTGGGCGTTTCGCGCGGATTATGGAAGGTTCCGTCGACTGGCTAGCAGTCCGAAAGAAGATGGAAGAGGTTGGTTTCGACCGCTGGATGACGGTTGAGCTGGAAGGTTGTCCATTAACGGACGAGGAACAGGCGCATCGACTGGAGCTGATTGCGTCGGGAAAACCGCTGGTGTAAAAAGAGAAAAGAAAGAGCAAGAGAAAAAG
>JAUNAI010000263.1 GCA_030527705.1 Planctomycetia bacterium
AAAGAAAAAGCAAGCGACGCAGTCGCGATTAAAAGTTTTTTTGAAGGGGGAGTGTGAGGGGGAAACAGTTTTGCAAAAATGTTTCCCTCCTCACGAATGTTTATAGGTTCTGCTTCTAAACACTTTACGCAAGTTTCCACCCTGTCGGGAGGAACTTGCTACCCGGAATGTAGTTACGCCTGTGGGAGAGAAAACATTTTTGTAAAATTGTTTTCTTCCCAGACCCCTCTTTCAAAAAACTCTTAATCGCAGTCTTCGACTGCTTGCTTCTTGTGTTCTTTTTTTGTTTTTTAGCCACGCCACCAAAGATGGACCCACACGCGCACTTTCTTCCCGTCCGCGTCGTAAACTGCAAGTGCCTCGCAATCCGAAGCGTGCGACAAATTCGGACCAGTCGCAATCCGTATCCGTTTCTCTTCCAGTCCCTGACGAAGCTCCGTTTCCGAAAACACCGGCATCCAGAACCCTTTATCATGGAAAACTGACTCAATTTCCGCCCAATTTTCCGGCTCTTTCCACTCATGCTCTTCCGGTAACTGAAACTTCTCGAACTCCGTCGGCGTCATCTCCAGAACCGCCCAGTCATACGAACTGAACCAACTCCGCTCCAGATGTAACGTTTTCACCCACTCCGCCGATTCCGGAATCGTAAACTGTCCCTCAATCTTTCCCTGAACTAATTCCTGTTGCGAAATCCAATGCGGTATGACCGTTTCATTCATCATAACTACCGCAAGAAACACAAACATCAAGACAACCAGACACAACGCGCTCGCTATCCCCACTTTTACCGCGCCCCACCACGAAAACCGAAGCGGTAAAGGTTCTGTTTGCAGTAGATGTTCCGTCTCTTGCGCATTTTCAATTTCCGGTAAATTCTGTTTTCTTGTCCGATGGCGATTCAGAAAAACCTGAAACCGGACCAGAAGGAGAATCGTGACGAAAAAGACGAAAATAGGAGAAAGATACAGGAAAAGCCATAAGATAAACTCGCTATCTTTCAGGAAAATCCCACACCCACCCAGCAGAATCCACGAAAGAAACAAGATTGCGAGCGTCCGCCACACGAAATACTTTCCAGCACCCTTCTCGATCGGCAACTCCCGCAAAATGCAGTATGTCCGGAACGTCAGAAGCGCACACCACAGAAAAACGCTCAGAATTCCGAATAAATAAAAACCCGAGTATCCAAGAACGTAGAGCGCAAAAATCCCCATCGCCGCCAGAAAGTCCAACATGAATTGCCGACCCATCGGCGCACGGAACCCGGTCAGGAAAAACGGATAACTTCCACCAAAAATCAGAATCGCCCCGAGGAAAACAGAATCCAACTTCATCATCGGCACGAACGCCATGAGCATCGCCCACGCTGCCACCCACACGCCCATCACGGTAATCTGATACCGTAACGTTGGTAACCACGTACATTTCCAAAACGCCATTTTTTCCGGTGTTTTGTCCATTTTTTTCTCCGTTTTCTCTCTATACACACAGATTAACTGGGAACACAGGCGAGATGCCCACATTCCCAGTTAATCAGCGGTTACTAGTTATTTTCTTGATCATTTTCCGGAGAATTTCAGAAAAATCTTACTTCCGATTTCTCCGTCGGACTGCCAGTAATCCGAAAACGCCACCCACGAGTAACATCCACGTTGCTGGTTCAGGAACCATATTACCATCTACCGTCGCACGTAAGGCGAGGCCTGTCGCGGTTGAAACTAGGTCGAATTTCGCGCCGTAATACATATCCGCAATGACTGCGCTATCATACGTTGGCGCAAGAATATCCTGAATATTCACCGAGGAATCCGCGCCAGTCGTGGAAATGAACTCGAACGTGTCACCCAACTGAATATCCGTTGCATTAAAACCGTCTAGGAAATCGATATTTACCTGTACGCCGTCGAGCGACAGATTACCAGAGGCCTGAACCTTATCATAACTCGTCGTGGATGCGAAATCCAGATTCAAAACGGAACCTTCTTGCATCGTCAACGGTCCAGTAATCTTCAGCGTTCCGACCGGTACGTCGGCAATTGCGGAGCGGTCGGAATTCGTCACACCGATACTTCCCGGCGCGAGAATACTTCCATTCGCCATCGTGACGCCGGCAGATGTAATGGTTCCCGTCCCCTGTAACTTATTCGTGAGCGTAATCGGCTGGTTGTTTGTGTTCAGCGTACCATTCACACTCACGACGCCACCGAGCGTAAACGCATTATTCCGCAGATTACCGGATTTTCCTGTATTTACCGTAATCGCGTTAAAAATAGCTCCGCCACCCTGGATTCCGCCACCTTCCAGATACATCGTTCCGGAACCAAAACGGACATCGACACCTTTCGAGTTTCCTTCGGTATTTCCGTTATTATTCGTGTCCAGATAATCGGATTGTACGAGCCAGTCGCCCGTATATGCCGCGTTATTTCCCGTAATCAGCCAGCGATAACCGCCACCGACACGCACGAGAAGACCATCGCCAGTGAGATTCCCACCAAGCTGAACCTCGAAATTCGGATTAGAACCATTCACAGAATCACCGTCACTACGCAGGTAGTTCGTCCCCGTCACATCAATATTATTGTATACATACGCTCTATTTCGAGTTGCATTATAGGTTGACGCAGTACTCGTACTCGACCAGCCGACGATTCCCGCTCCGCCTTCCAGATAAATCGTGCCGGTTCCGAAAGCCTCGCCAGACTTATTCCCCGCGTTGGTGACGAGATAAACGTTTTTCAGATGCCAATCGCCGGAGAAACCGGAGTTATCACCGTCCAGAAAACGCAGACGATTCGCTGTATTTCCCGCAGCAGAATCATAACTGAGCGTAATGTCCGAATCACCACTCAGTCCGCCCGTCAGCGTCAGCGTTTTTCCCTCGAAAGAGAACGGTGCATTCTGAAGTTCTCCCGAAATGTTAATCGGATTATGAACATACGTCGATGCTTCGCCCACCTCAATACAACCGCTGTATTTTGTCGTTGTACCATTATTCGTGACGGAACTTGTACCGATATACATCTGTTTCGTGCCGAAAGCCGTGTCGCCGCCGTTTACTTTCGTAGCGTTGGTATTATGCGTGATGACTTTCCGCGCATTAATCTTCCACGTTCCGTTAAATGCTGAGTTGTCCCCTTCAAGACTGATGGTTCCCGACGTGTTGTTACTATTAATGTCAATCGTTCCCTCACCCGTGATATTTCCGGTCAGGTGTCCGACATTCGTGCCACTCAGTTTAACAAGACTCGTCGTTTTACCAGCCGGAACGATAATGTCATTCCAGATGTAACCGTTATTATCTCGCAGACCGAGCGCGCCACCGTTAATCGTAATCGTGCCGGAGCCGAAAGAGTAGTCGCCGTCGCCAGCCCAGCCGTCCTGTTTCGTGGCATATTTATTACTGCCCCATACGTAGTCGCCGGTAATTGTCCAGTTTCCTGTATACGCCGAGTTGTCGCCGTAGAAATAGAGGGAATAGCTGACATTTTCAGTAATGTTTCCGTTACCGGTAATGTCGCCGAGTATATACATTTCCGTCGTCCCCTCACTCGAGAGAACGCTGTTTCCAGAGACCACGAGGTCATTACTGACGCGGATATTATAATTCGAGCCGTCTTTATAGGCGTAAAGTGTAGAACTGTCCAGATAAATCTTCCCGGAACCAAGTACTTCATCATTCTCGACTGCCGTATTATGATTCTGATGATTATTCGTCGCTAACGTACTTCCGCCGGAGACATACCAGTCGCCCCAAATAGCGTTTCCCGCGTTTTTTGTCAGATTCAGTGTTCCACCGCCGTTTAGCGCGATGTCGCCGACGCTGACAAGTTGATTATTCACGGTTAAAGATGAGCCTTTTTCCACGGTGATAACCGACTTTTTCGTTTCGTCGCCCGAATTAAGCGTCATTTGGTCACCCGACAGTGTCCACGCGGTACTTCCATCCATGTCGCCGAAAATAAGCCGACCGACCGTTTTTCCGCCCGTCACGGTCACAGTCGTCGCCGCAGTCGGATTCACCATGCTGAAATCTGCGGTAGTGCCCGGACCGTTTGGAACCGCGGAATTACTCCAATTTCCAGCCGTTTCCCACGCACCACCGGCGGCATTCGTCCACGCAGTCAGATTCTGAACCGTTAAATCATTAAATGTCACACTCCCGACATCCGCCCAAGTACGGATTCCCGCAGAATTGCCATTCTGAACATTTTCGCTTACTTTTACTTTCGTCCGGTCCAAAATCGTAGAAAAATCCACATCGTGTGACGCTTCCCCGACTAAATAGGTACCGTCGCCGAGCGTCAGGGTATTCAGACGGTAATACAAATCATTTTTCGTTGAATCTAGTTTTATATCGAATTTTTCAGAGAGCCTTGAGTTCGTGCCTCCAAAAAAATTATACATTTCCGCTTTGGCTGTATTGTTCGTGAAATCCATATCCAGGCGGTACATATAAAAGTTTTGTCCGTCGGTCAGTCCCGCAAGAACCTGTGGCGTAACGCCAGTCGCGTAATTTCCTGAAATCCGATTCACGTGCAGTCCGACCGTTACATCTTTGCTCCATCCTGATGAAACGGAGTTATTAAGATACGCATAGGTGGCACCATCACCGCTTGGAGTAAGACTTCCATTTTGAATTGACATATTGGAGGTTGTAAAATCAGAAATATCCGTCGTCAGGTCATTCGAGTACGGCAAACCCGCTGCATACGAAAACGGAGTTGTGCTTAACACAGCGAGGAAAAACAGGTTACGAACAATTTTCATGACAAGCCTCAAAAAGGACTGGAATTTCACTAACTACATAATTCAATTTTATTCCAGAAGTTTATAATGTCAAGCAAAAAACACCCAAATTTCTCAAATTTTTCCAGAAAAATTAAAAATTTTGAAAAAATCCTCACCCCCTCCTTGAAATCTTTTTTAAATCTGTTAGAATCAGAGACGTTAACCCGATAGTGTAATGGCAACACAAGGGCTTTTGGTGCCCTATTTGGAGGTTCGAGTCCTCCTCGGGTTGCTTTTTTGAAAATCCTTTGTATCCAACGCGGTACAAGGGATTTTTTTGTCTCCCTACCCCTTGTCACTTTTAATTTTCTAGTGTATAATAATGTTTTACGTTTTTTGTATAAGAAAATGAAATTTTGAGATACACGATGAGTTCAGACCTATCGCTCAACAACATGGCTACCGAATCGCCGATTACGCTCTTTTCCGGGAGGTCGTTGCCGGATGAAGCATAAGAAATTAGAGGGACTGACATGAATGATAAAACTCCAAAATTCAATCCATATCATAAAATACTAGGAATTCCGGCGGATAAGACACCACCGAATTTTTACGTCTTGCTGGGAGTTGCGCTTTTTGAGGACGATACAGAGATAATCTCCAATGCCGCAGGTGGACGCATCATGTTTTTGCGTTCCATGCAGACCGGGAAATACGCGGAACATATCCACGGTCTGTTGAATGAAGTCTCAAAAGCTCGGGCATGTCTGCTCAATCCTGACCAAACACGTGAATATGACCGACAACTTGAAAAAGAACAGACCAGTCAGACTTCACAGCCAGCACGAATCATTTTGTCACAGAATCCGCAACAGACGCGGG
>JAUNAI010000264.1 GCA_030527705.1 Planctomycetia bacterium
TGACCACCTTCCCACGATTCCGGAGCCAGATTCTTCAGCCACGGCGCGTCAGGGTAAATCTCACGATTTCCCGCATGAACTGCCGTCGGACAGACTAGAACATTTTCTGCCGCCTGCGTCATATTCGTCATCGTATTATCCTGAAGATGATACAGGTCCCACACGTTTGAGACGTACACTTGCGCCTGAACCGCCTGAGTAAATTCCGGTGTCATCGCGTCTTTATAAGAGTGATGATTCGTCTTACATACGTCCAACGGACCAACGACCGTCCCTGTGTAACCCTCGATACCCTGGTCCTCATTTTTCTCATTTACCACGCGTCCGCTCAGGTCGCCGCCGGTGAAATAACGGAACGGTCCGTACTCAATCGTCATTCCGAGCGAGAGCGTATTCTCATTCACCCAACCTTTTCGGGAAGCTGGCTCCGCATAGAAATCACGATTCCTTCCTTCTTCGCCTGTCCACACGACACCGTTTCGGCAAATATTCCGAATATGGAACGTTGGATATGCTTCCGCGTCGTTCAGAAGATGAATCTGGTCGAGTTTACCGACCTCGAATTCTTCCATTTTGAACTTTCCTGCCGAGAGCATGTACTTCGTGAACTTTACGAAATTCGTATAACCGTCGCTCTTTAATACAATTGGCTTGTCATACGTCGGATAACCACGGTCGAAAACCGTCTTGAATGTGAAATGTTCGCCAATGTTTGCCAGCCCGGAGAGATAATAATCGTCACCACGCCCCTGGGTCTTGCCCGCATGTTTCTCTTCATTCCCGCCATGGTCACTGTGGTAATGGGAGAGTATCATGTAATCAATATTCCGTCCGCCCGGATTCACTCGGGAAAGATAGCGCATAATCCACTCGCTTGCCAACCGTGAACCGTCTGGATAAAGCGGAATGTTTTTGGCGTAATTTTCCGTCGCACGGTCACCCGCGTCAAGCAACAGTGTTGTTCCGTCTGGATAAATGTGGAACATCGACTCGCTCGCGCCGTTCAGGATAAAGTGAAGGTCCATTTCTCCCTTTTTCCAGCCGGCGTAAGGTTTTCCGACTTCCGCACAGGATTCAGCCTCTGGAGTGTCGGAGGTTACAGGAGTCATAGAATTCGCACCATTTTCGTCCGCAGAAAGTGCCTCCGGCAGAATTGAAATGGTTGCCAACACGGAACAGGTCGCAAGAAATTGACGTCGGTGAGTGGTAGGCATAATAACTCCTTTTCAGGTTAAAATGGGTAGGATTTTTTGATATTAAGAAATTTACCGGGAGCTTTCACCCCCGGTTTTAAGTTAGTCGCCTCTAAAAGGATACGTTATTCCAATCATACTTGAAAATCCAAGGAAGATGAGTTCCTCTGGTAATCGCTTCAGTAACGCAAAACGACGGAAAACGGAAATTTCAAGTAAATAGGTATAAAACGGCTCCGTTCAGAATATAACCGAAAATTACTCTTCTTCCGCGTCCGCGTCGTCAGCTTCTTTTTCTTCGTCAGCGTCTTTCACATTCGCTTCTTCCGCGTCTGCAGTCGGAGCGTCGCCACCCGGGACCGTCACGAATCGGAAACCATCATAACGATTCCCTTTCGCCGCTTCCAGTAACGAGTTACGCGTCGCACTTCGGCAGTAATATGCCATATTGCTGAAACTTCCACCACGCAACACACGTTTCTCGTCATCAACCGAGTCAGGTCCCATCGGGTCCGTCGCCGGCGAATTTGCGTAGTATTCTGCGTCGTAATAATCCAGACACCACTCGTTCACGTTTCCCATCATGTCATACAGATTCCATGGGTTCTGTCCGTGTTTTCCCACTTCATCCGTACTTTCCGGAACGTTGTCGCCCACTTTATAATTTGCTTGCTGGGCGGTCGGCGCCTTGTCGGTATAGAAAGAATAGCTCGTTCCCGCCCGACACGCATATTCCCACTGCGCTTCAGTTGGCAAACGGAACTGAATACCGCAGATTTCCGACAATTTCGCACAAAAAGCTACCGCGTCACCATAAGAAACACGGTCAACCGGGAAATTATCCGTTTCTTCACGGCCACTGACGTTCCCTTTATCCTTTCCGAAACCTTTCACACTGAAATAGCTCGGATTCGTGCCGGTCACACTGGAGTACATCTTCTGCGTCACTTCACTCTGCAACATCCAGAAACCTTTCGACAGTTTCACCGTGTGTAACTTTTCCGCCTCGGAATATCCCAGTTCATCTTCCGGAGCACCCATCTCGAACGTTCCCGCCGGGCACCAACAGAAAGTATACGTCACATCACCGACCGTAATATCACGCGTTTCACCCGCTTTTTTCCCAGGTTCCGCGAGTGCAGAGGCGTCCGCAGACACGATCGCATCCGCTTTTTCATCATCTTCTGCGTTTTCTTTTTCTTCGTCAGCAACTTCCTTCTCTACTTTTTCGTCGGCATTATCCGCGTCAGTCGCTTCTTCCGCATCGTCCGCTTTTATGGAAGACTTCTTCTTCGTCTTTTTCGTCTTTACTTCCGCCTCATCTTCAGCAACCGCTTTTTCGGTATCTTCGGCACCTTCCTCAGCGTCAGCTTTCTTGACTTTCTTAGTTTTTTTCGTCTTTTTCGTAGACTTTTTTACTTTTCCATCTTCATCATCTGCCGCTGTTTCCGCGGTTTTTTCCGAATCGTCCTCAGAAACGGCTTTCGCCTTGGTCGATTTCTTCTTTTTCTTGACTGTTTTTTTCGTCTCACCATCCGTAGTAGCCGCGACCTCCTCTTCGTCAGCAGCAAAACACGGAACCGGCATCGACACAAAATTCAGAAACAGTCCGCAAGCCAAAAGACTAACGGAAAGCATTCCAAAGAATTTATTCATGATTTCCTCTGATATGATTCGTAATAGTTTTTATTTCTCGTGAATTTTCCACGTCTGGTTTCATGGTGCCAGCGTGGACTGCACAACTTCCCCAGTGCGCAAAAATCCCATACTCTATAGTATGCGTCTTTTTCGTCGGAATTTCAAGGGGGGTAGGGGGAGTTTTTCGACAATTTTCTTCAAAATTTTTCCAAAAACGCCCCAATTCCTGCAAAAATCCGAAAATTTTACCGATAAAATGGACCTTTATATCTAGGACGTATTGACATATTTTATATCATCAGATGATAGTGAACCTGTCTACGCCCAGATTTTCCAGTAATTCGACTCCTCATCTTTCTGCCCGATTTCCGCCATTCCATCTTCCTCCTCTTCTTCATTCCAGTATGCTGTCATCGCAAGGTCCGTGATATTCGACGAAGTATTCGGTAGTAACATTTCCATTTCCGCCATTCTCTCGATTGGTTTTATTGTATTAGGAGCGCCGAAAACGTAATTTTCTGAGTAAGTGACCTTCGTGGCACTTGTTGCGTCAGCTCCAAAATTCCGAGCGAAAAGAACGAGGTCAAGAATATCAACTTCACCATTACTGCTGACATCAAAGTTCGATTGCCATGCTGTCTCGGTATAATTACTTGCGTCAGGGTTAATGCTTTGCTTTCCAAAACTGCGTGCGAACTCAACTAGGTCGACGATGTCCACCTTTCCGTCGTCGTTCAAGTCGTAAACAACCGAATTCGCTTGCGTATCCTTCGCATTTCCGTCTACCGAAATAACCCAGTCCGCTCCTTCACCCGCTATGAGTTTTCCAGTGACTGCGCCAGTTGCTTCTGCAATCGGTCGGAATTCCAATGCGGCAAAGAGCGTGTTTTCCGTAATTTCAGGAACATTTTCACTGTTTCCATTGTCATATCGGAGCGTAACTGTGAACGTCGAAACACCGTCCTTTACCGTTTCATCACCGAATTCCACCGCATAACCGTTCTGTACCAGCGACGTTTCCCGATTGAGTGCGTAAATCTCAGAGTTATACGAAATTGTGAACGTCTGCGCATCGAATTCGTCGCACCAGAACTCCAGATGGAACGTGCTCCACTCATTAATCGGCGTTTCGTTCGCGTTGACCGTATGAGAATTCATATCGACTTTTCCGGTCGTCACACACGTCACGAATTCTGCGAGCGACTCGTAATTTACGGTCGTTTCTGCCTTCTGGTCAATTTCCTTCCAGCCGACATTATCCACAGCCACGACTTTAAACGAATACGCACCGGAACCGTTCATGAATTGGTAATTATACTGCGTTTCGGTCAGATTCCCAGCCACAAGTTCCCAATTCCCCGCATTATACGAAACGTAAACGTCATAATATGCGATACCGGACCCCTCATCGGAACCAGTCCAGACAAGATTGATATTCTTTTCCTGTGTATAGGTCATCATGTTGGTCAGCGTCGCAATCGGAGCGGTCACGTCAAGGGTATTTCGCCAGACGTTCGTCTCGATTGGGTCGTTCATGTCGAAAACGATGGTGGCTTTCGAGGTCACTTCCTCATTCGTGGTAAGTTTCCCGGACACAAGCCAGACGCTGAATTTTACATAACCTTCTCCATTTCCATTGTCGTCGTTGACTGGCAGGAAACCGTCATACGCGCTGGCGGGGAAGTGGTCGGGCGTACTCTGAACATACGAACGCAAGTACCACTGGGCGGTTCGTGTGACCGTATCGAGTGTGACCTGAATGAGAATCTTCTCGCCCGTGGACTGCTGATCGACGAGCCAGGTATTCTCGGCGATTTTCGCGCTGTTATCAAGTTTATAGATCTGGCTTCCGACGCAAATTTCCTCAAACTGGAAGGTCTCCGCATTAAACTCTTCCGGCAACGCCATATCGACGCGTACTTCCTGTGCTGCGGCGGTCGCCGTCTTCTTGTTCTCGAAGTAAATGGTATAATCCTGCTTCCCTTCGCCGTTAATCCAGTTCGGCGTCGTAATCACCAAATTCAGATCGTCCTCCGTCCCGTAATTTACCTGCTCAAAGTCGTAACCAATTGGTCCTGCGATTTCCTTCGGGTCGAGAGATTTGGCAGTTCCCGGATTACCATCACCACTCGGATCTCCAGGCTCCCCATCTCCGCTATCTTTACACCCACATTTACAGTCGTCTGTACAAGCATCATCTAGGCTATCGCTACACATACTACATGGTGTATTGCCACAGTCGCTACAGGAGGGATAAATTATGTTTTTACCACTCTTGCTGAAATCTAGTTTGAAAGGCACATCAAATGCCATTCTGTAGGATTCTAAATTATATAATGGAGTTGTTCCCATACTAACACCCCAACTCTCACTTACCAAATTTCCAGGAATAAAATCAACTGGTATCTATAATAGTAAAATTACATGCTACATTTACAGTAATGGTTCCATCTATAGTCTTCGTTGCCCATCCACTCCATGACATTTTTCTGGAGTCGTCATGAAATTGATCTATATGAGTCCCATACCATTTATCATCGTATAATCTTTTACCACAGCCACCAGCACATTGACCAAGAAAATTCATCCCTGTGAAATTAATATCTCCGAGCGAAGAAGCCTCTTCAGATTTGGATGTAGATATCTTGTCAGGATTTTCTTTAAAATATGTCTTTACATATTCAGTATACTCATTCAATACCTCAGAGACATATTGACTAGGAACTGTTTACACAACAGAAGTTTATGCTAAAATTACCGATAAAAGTAGTA
>JAUNAI010000265.1 GCA_030527705.1 Planctomycetia bacterium
TACTACTTTTATCGGTAATTTTAGCATAAACTTCTGTTGTGTAAACAGTTCCTAGAAAGATAGGTGGGAAATTATTCTTAATTTTAGGAATTTTTATGTTGAGTTGCAATCATTCCGGCAAGATATCCTCCCTTAAACCCCGCATCAATATTCACAACCGCAACATTAGAGGCGCAACTATTTAACATACCGAGAAGGGCGGAAAGACCACCGAAATTAGCGCCATAACCGACACTCGTAGGGACCGCAATGACGGGGAAATCGACATATCCGCCAACAACGCTCGGCAACGCTCCTTCCATGCCCGCGATGACAACAGCTGCAGCACAGCCCGAAAAATCGCCGACACGTTCCATAAGCCGATGTGGACCAGCCACGCCAACATCATGAATCATAACCGCTTCAACATTCATCCAGAGAACCGTTTCCCGTGCTTCTTCCGCGACAGGCAAGTCACTCGTTCCAGCCGTTACTATGGCGACTTTTCCACATGTCGGCTGAGGATTTTTCGGCAAAAAACGGAATGTACGTGCCGTCGGATTCGGAATTCCGTCCGGAAAATGGTGCGTCAGAACTTCCAACGTTTCCGGCCGAACTCGCGTAGCATAGGGCGCTATTCCGTGTGCTAGCTGCTCTTCAAAAATCGCAACAACGGTCTCAGTCGTTTTTCCCTCCGCGTAGACCACTTCTGGAAAACCACAACGTCCGGCACGAGCTAAATCAATGCTAGCGGTTTCCAACCGAGCGGTTTTTTCATGTTTTTCAGTCGCGAATTCAGCGTTCATCGATAAACCTCAAAAATTGATAAACCTCTACAGTAGAAATACAGTGAAAAATACTGTAAAAATATGGTAGGAAAACGCTCAATAAGACGGACGCTCACCTCCAACCCAGCCAGAAACTGTGTTGGAATCGCCGGGTTCACGCTTAATAACACGCCCCCGGGATGTATTTCCCTCCGTTTTACCTCCGAAAGAGCGGCAACCAGCAGGACCCGCGAAAATCAGTGTACTAAAAAGCACCAAAACGAGCCAAAATCGGAATGATTGCATAAAATTAACCTCCGAAAATCCTGATGGAAAGGTACATGATATAAAAAAACGAATATATTTCATATTTATACACTAAATCCGTTATAGACACAAGAGCAATTTTGGTCCGTGCGGGATTTTTTTCGATTTTTATGGAATTTTTCTCCCATCATTTTTACTTTCTTCTTTTTCATACATCACTTTCAGTTCACGCTTTAAAATCTTCCCCGTCGGCCCTTTCGGCATTTCCGCGATAATCAGTATCCGCTGCGGGCACTTATACGCTGCCAAACGATTCCGACAGTATTTATGCAGCTCCAGCTCGCCAATTTCTATACCATCTTTCAGAGTCACATACGCAACCACATCTTCACCATGAACCGGATGTGGAGCACCAATAACTGCAGCATACATAACGGACGGATGAGCATGAAGAATTTCCTCGATTTCACGCGGATAAATATTCATACCTGCACGGATAATAATGTCTTTTTTACGGTCTACGAGGTAAAAGTAACCATCTGCGTCACAGTAACCCAAGTCACCACTGAGAAACCACGAGTGCACGAACGCATTTTCCGTAGCAAGCTGATTTTTATGGTAACCTTTCATCACATTATGACCACGAATAGCGATTTCACCGATTTCTCCCGGATTCGCGAAAGAGTGGTCCGGCCGCATAATACGGACCTGAGTTCCTGTAATTTCCCGCCCGATTGAGCCGGGACGCGGTTCCATAGAAGGTGTTATCGCCGTTGAAAGCGGACTGGTTTCCGAAAGTCCATATCCCTCGAGCATCGCGCAATTCGAAAATGTAGTCTTCACTTCATTATAAGAAGCCAGTGTGAGTGTCGAACCACCCGAAATCACCTGTTTTACATGACTTACATCCAAATTCATTTTCTGCTGACTGCGCGCCAGATGAATCAGCATCGTCGGAACCGCCGCAATAACGTCCACTTTCTGCTCTGCAATCGTCTGTAACACTCGTTTCGGGTCAAAACGAGGAACCATAACAATCGTGGCTCCTGAAAAAAGCACGGCATTCTGTACAACGGTCTGACCGAAAGAGTGATAAAAAGGCAAAATCGCAATTGCGCGTTTACCAGGCTGATACCCCGTCATATATTCACGAACAAACTGCGCGTTAGAATAAAGATTAAAATGCGTCAATTGCGCACCTTTCGGAAATCCCGTCGTACCGGAAGTATAAAGAATTACTGCAGGGTCATCCGGATTCGTCGGCACTGGCGCTGGACTCCAACTAGACTGAATCTTCCCATCTGGAGATGGAATCGACTCCCAAACCGACGAATATTCCTGATTTTTACAGGGAGAATCCGAAAATTTACCTGACATATTCGGATTCCCAATTAAAACGCCAGTCATATATTCCTGCGTACTCGGTCCAATCGGAATCGTAGACTGAATCGAGGGACAATTCGGGTCATCCTCCGGAGAACCAGCTGGCCAGGGAGACTGTGCAAAATCATCTTCCGAAACATTCAACCAATTCGCAGTATTTTCATGACGTGCCACGACTGTGACTGTCTCACTCGAAAACGGCAGACTTTCCTTAAGATGCGCAATTTCATCCTCTACCCAGTAAATCGAGTCGTGATGATACGCTTCCGGAAGATTTTTCAAATTCGTTTCCTTCGAGCCGGTCACAATCACTCCGGAACAAGAATCCACTTCACGCGCCGCCTCGACACACTGAAGCATGCAACTCGGATACGCCAAAATGTACTTAGAATCAGAATGAGAAATCTGATATGCTAATTCGTGACTCGTTAAAAGCGTATTTCCCGGCACGACGATAGCGCCCAGATGAAGTATCGCAAAATATGCAATCGTAAATTCTGGCACGTTCGGCATCACCATCATCACATGGTCTCCGCGCGAAACCCCCATCCGAGAAAGAAGAATCGTCCAGTAACGAACCGAATTCGCCAACTCCGCATACGTAATTTCCAGACCATTATAAATAATCGCAGGATGATTACGATATTTTTCTGCGGCAATATGAAAATCGAGGGCAAGATTCAGACTCATATTTCGATTCCGTTCTTTTCAGTGAGCCATTTATAAAACGCAGGAAACCATTTCGGTCCGTCGAAATGCCGGGATTCCTGACGCACAGGGACATTATCTCCAATCTTCTATTATTATAAAAAAAGAATCTATTTTGTAAAGAGCAATTTCTTAAAATTTATCTCTAAAAAAGGAATTTTTACAAAGTTTTACAAAATTTTACATTCGCCGAAGCGTTAAAGATTACCCAGTCTCCACATTTTCTCAACAAAATTCAACGTATCATTTTTAATTCGGAATAAAATCAGAGTTTCTTTAATTTTTCTGAGAAGTTCCTATTTTAGAGCTTATATAAATTTAGCTCTTATATAAATATTTCTTAAACAGCCACTCATTAATTAGGAGGCAACACGCTCACAAGAGCTGAAACGGCAAAAAATATAAATTTAGCCTAAACAGTAACCCCAAATGCCGATTTTAGCTTAAAATCGGCATTTTAAGGCACCTCATAAGGACGTGAGAGCGTCGCCTCTAATTCGACTTAATCTGCGTTTTCCTGGATTTTCGAGGTATTTTTACTGAATTTATACACAATTAAAGCAACTATCAACGGTAACGTTAGCGCAATTCGAATCCAAAATGAGTAAGTAAACACGACCTGATAAAAATTCGGAATGGTCTGGTAGAAATCATATAATTGGCCACCGAGTAAAACGCCAATTACACCTGAAATACCTCCGATAAGTGAATATGCCGCGAACCACGGCGTTTCGTCATGATCAGTACTGTATTCTAACTGCATTTTTATGAGTGCGACATTCAAGCCAACATACGAAATCCAAATAAAACCAGCCAAAACAAGAAACCAGCAGTACCCCGGTTTTACATAGATGTAAAACAACATAGCAAATGCTGAAAGAAACTGTGAAATAGCCATAACGCTCAATGAACCGATGCGGTCAATCCAGTAACCAACCCATGGAGCACAAGCCAACTGACCTGCTTTTATAATTAGTTTCTGTACTTGAGGAACAAGGATAATGAACATTGATGTAGAAGTAAGATAACAAATAAATCGGTTCTGAGTAACCTGTTCAAGTTGCATAAAAAACGAAAAAAGGCCGCTATAAACCAAAATTGGCCAAAATTTCGGACAAAAAAATGGACGCGAGAGACGTCTAAATACCGTACTTAAATTGTTATGGGAGAGACTTTCCATCTGAAAATGCACATCGGGAATTTTATGCAAAATATAAATGGTCTTGCCAATAAAAAATAAACCTGCAAAGCCGAAACCGGCATGAAGACCAAAATTAATTGATTTCGGAAACACGTCTCCTGGGAAAAGAAATGGGCCTAACTTAAAAACAAGCACAAAAATAATAATACCAATTACCTCACCCAACAGACGCCATTTCTCACGGCGTGAAAAGAATCGGCCAATTGTTTTACGAGGAAAAAGTGCCTGATTCCACGAAACGTATGCAAGGTAGGCGATATTTTCAAAAATACAAGCAGTTATCCACAAAACAATAATGATAAACGCAGTCAAATTATCTTCCTCAGGCAAGTAAATTGCAGCTAGAAACATAACTGCAAGCGCTACAATATGATATATATAACCGTTAATACAGATTGTTTTTCGCGACTTTATCGATTTCAGCAAAGACGGAAGAGCCATACGGAATACAGAAGCCACGAAATTACCTGCAAAAATCAAACTGATAAATGTACCTGAATAAAAACCTATTAAGTTCATAAGGTAAATCACAAGAGCAGTGGCGGTAAACGTGTTCCCAATTGCCCAGAAGATCAATGAGTTGTAAAATTGGCGTCGATAGTTATGCCTTTCCAGAATCGTTGAATTTTGCATAGGATACCTCCTGATTTTATATTTGAATGTGTATAACAACGAAAACAAAATGGCACTATATACTATTTTCGTTGAAAACGCCAAGAGAAATGACGCAAATTTAAGATGTGACAATAAAAATATTCCAAATCTCAAAATTTTCCAAAAAATTAGGGAAACTTACCCAACAGACAGCAAATTTCCCTAAAATTTCTATTTTTTACGTTATTCTGATTCCACTTGAAATTCAGGGAAGGAAAAACCTTCCGCTACACGTTTCTTAATTAGAAAACGTCAGTAAAGCAGAATTTATAGTACATCAGACTTCAATTACCTAATTCAATGGGAAAAACTAATTCTGTGGACGACGTAGGGAGCGACGGGCACGCATCTCTTCCTCACGCGCACGCACTTTCTGAATCTGTTCTGGCGTAAGAACTGTCTCAATCTCCTGACGCATTTCTAAACGTAACTTTTCCATTTCCGCTTCAAGTTCTTCCATCCGCGGACGATATTTCTGTTGAATTTCATAGATTTTATCACGCTGTTCATTCGTAATGACATCCCGAAATCCCATCGGAAACATTCCACGACGTGTACCCGGACGCGGTCCCGAAGCAGGCTGAACCGGTCTTTCCGCAGGTTTAACTTCAGCGGGTTTTTCGGGTGCCGAAGCGG
>JAUNAI010000266.1 GCA_030527705.1 Planctomycetia bacterium
GCTCGTTATATACCTTGAGGGTATACGCTACATCACCAGCTTTGTACGGGGTGTAGCCGCAATCGCCACAGCCGGCACGACGACACAGGATGACGTAATCGTCGTTCGGACTACCGCGGAAAAGAACGGAGTGGTATTCTCGTCCTCGGAGGATAATATCTCCATCGCGATTAATGAGAGCGAATTCGGAAGCGTGACGATTGTCGGTTACGGTGAAAAACTGGTGATTGACGCCTGCAACTTAACGCGAGGAATCTCGGTCACTAGCGGTAGTGGCTCCAGCGTGAATCTTGCGAATGTAACCGTCTCGCAAGGCGGAATTTATACGGGCGAGCTGGATACGTTAAAATTGGCTCACTGCGTCGTCTGCGACACGGAAAGATACGGTAATGGCGTGGGGATTTACGCGTATAAAAGTGACCTTTTCATTTATGATAGCACCATTTCAGGGAATATCGGGGAAAGAAACTGTGACGGTGGCGGGATTTATATAAATCAGGGAAATCTTGTCTTGAATGACAGTTTAGTAACTAAAAATAAACTTACTGGTGGTGACGGACTCGGTGCGGGAATTTACGCCTCCGGGAGTACGGTAGAAATCAATAATTCTGTCATTAAATCGAATAAAGTTGAAAGCGGTTCTGAAAATATCGGTGGCGACGGTGGCGGAATCCACAGTAATGGAATCCTGAAAATCACGAATTCCGAGATTTCCTCCAACACTTCCTCCACCTATGCTGGCGGTATCTGGAGTACCGGGACGCTGACGATTACGGATTCCAGAATACTTAACAATTCTTGTCGGGACAGTTATTCTTCCTACGGCAGTTATAGCTCTTATGGCAATGCCGGTGGAATTTACTGCTCCGGTACGACCACCATTTCTGGAAGCACAATTTCTGGGAATAGCACTAACTACAACGGTGGCGGTATCTTAAACTACGGGAATTTAGAAATCACGAATTGTACGATTCATGAAAATAATGCGAGAGGCTATGGACGCGGAGAAGAGCGTTATGGCGTCGGTGGAGGAATCTGTAATAAAGGTACTGCAATAATTAAGGATAGTTACATTACCGAGAATGTAGGGTATGCGGCTGGTGGCGGTATTTATAATAATGGTAATTTGAACGTCACGGACTGTATTATCGCAAGAAATAATCTGAATTCTGAAGGGAATGCGTATGGACGGTACGGTGGAATTTATAATACGAATGCGTCATCCAACGCGGAAATCGTGAGAACGAAAATTTATGGTAACGGCAGTGAAGGTAGCGGTGGTGGGGTTTACTGTTATAGAGGTACAATGACGTTGGATCAGTGCGAGATTTTTGATAATAAATCGAATAATAACGGTGGCGGACTGTATATCGATTCATACGGATACGTGACGCTCTCCAACTCGCTTGTTCGGCATAACTCGGCGGTCACGGGTGCGGGAATCTGTAATTCAGGAAAAAGTCTTGACGTTCGGAACTCGACGATTGTCGGAAACGTAGCCAGCGGAAATGGCGGAGGGATTCTGACGAATAATACCGCGACGGTTTATAATTCCATCATCGTTATGAATGTCGTCACGTCGAGCGCTGCGGACGCGTCTCTGAATGACATTAACGGAAATGTGAAGGGATATAACACGCTCTCCACCTACACCGGCTGGACCAATGATTCCGACGTAAATTATGTGTATGACCCCGACATGGCGTTATTCACGTACACAGAAGAGAATCCGTATTCCATTTTTGAGAATTCACAGGCTCATAATGCTGGAAAGAATGATTATGTGACGTCGGAAAACGACTTGGCGCAGACTTACCGAATCATGGGGAAAAATGTGGATCTCGGAGCGTATGAGGTGACGGAACAGAGAATTCCGCGACTGGAAATCGTCTCCGTGGAAGAAGATGCCATGACTATCCGAATTGAGGAAGTCGAGAATGCGACTGGTTATGTTCTGGAATGGGAGAACGGTGACGGAACGTCCATCACGAAAACGGTCACGGAGGCTGGTGAGTATACGTTTAATGGTTTCTTACCGGGAAAATATGGGTTTTACGTGAAAGCGGAGCTTGGAGAAAGCGTGTCGGGTGAATGGTCTTACGCGAAAGTCGGTTACGTTCCGCTTTATGGCGCCGAATTTCGTTCCACGACGCCGACCGTTAGAGAAATGATGGAAGTTGTTCTCCCGGAGATGAAAGGCTCGGTCCATTATCAGTGGTATCGTGGCACGACCAGTGACGACGTGAGCACGCTCATTGAAGGCGCGAACTCGCGGACTTATATCCCTGTTGCAGAGGATGAGAATTGTTACCTGAAAGTGGTGATTTCCAGTGAGGATGAACAGCTCGGCTCCATGACGCTGACGACTTCTTCTGTGGTTCAGGCAGATTATAGCATTTTCCATACGCGGACGGTTATCCAAAATAACACCCTCGGCAATCACGAAATGGAGGAAAAGGACGACGAAATCGTCTCTGAATGGGGCTTTAATCTCGAAATCTGGAGTGAGGTTTATGGAAATAGGACGTTTACCATTTCCTATAATTCTGACCTTTACACGCTCGACACCAACGCGAGTAAAACGCTTGAGGGGTATCATTTAACGTTCAGTGAATCGGTCACGGAAAACGGTGTGACGACGGTAAACGTTACGTTCAATTCGGAAGACCAGAACGCGCAGGTCACGGAAAATACACTCATCTCGGTCATTAAATTCAAGGCACAGCCAAACGAAAACGGAATGGTACGCGGAAACCTGAACATTGGCGAGTCGGCTGACTGGGTGATTTCTGTCGATGAAAAGGAGAAAGAAACGCAGGCATATTCCGTAATTTATGACCTAAATGATGATGGTGAGGTGAATATTAACGACCTTGTCGAGTTCGCGCGCAACTTTAATAACTCGATAAATACGGACTCCGTCGATTATTCAGAAGATGCGTGGAAATTCGACTTTAATTCTTCCGGGAACGTCGAAATTAATGACCTAGTCCTGTTCGCACGCAATTTCCTAGTAAATCAGGAGAAATCTCACGATGTTTCTTATATAGAATCGTACACACCTGGAAATCCGAATTCGCAGCCTGTTCCAGAAGTGAACACCGAAATTGTTGCAGAAGAACCTGCAACTTCAGAGATTTTCCAGCTCGGTTCCGTAGCGAAACTTCCTCAGGAAACGGTTTCTGCCTTAACTACGCCGGTGATGTGTGTGACGGATCTCGCAATTTTTTCTTATTTTGATGATGGCGATGATGACGATGATGACGAATATGAGAATATGAGAATATGAGGAAAATGAAAAAAGGAGAGAAACTCAACTTGACCAGTGGGAAATGAATATGTGATAGTTGTGGAGATTTTGTGGATTCGAGAAGACGGTTAGGAAACGACTCGCGATGTTCTCTTGCCGTCTTTTTTAGGAAATTTTAAAAATATTGACTTTTTTTGGTCTTTTGGGGGAAAATTTACTTGACATGCGAAAATGCTGGTGTAAAATGAAACGGTATTGATTTCACTTAAAATTTTAGGGAGAAGTTTTCTCATGTCGTTTTTGCGTAGATTTAGTCGTTTATGTTTATTCACGTCTACCCTGCTTGGTTTATCGTGTGTTGATCTGAATTCTGTTGTTGTGGCTGAAACGACGTGGAAGGTTGACGTTTCTGGTGTTTTTTCGGAGGCGGGGAACTGGAGCAATGGTGTTCCGACTGTTGATTCTGCGGGCATTATTTCCGGTGGGACGCAGACGATTACTGGCGTAACGCTTCAGGGAGCTGTCACACTGAACGTGAATGGCGGGACCACTACCTTTTCCGGTCCTACCACGGTCGGGGACGGCACGAATGCTGCGTTGTTGAAGGTCGCTACTGGTGCGAAATTCGGTATTATTGGTGGTGGGTTAACGATTAAGGCCGGCTCTACCGCTGAAATGGCACTCGCGTCGAATGCGAAATATATCAACTCAGAGGCGTATACAGGGAACATCGATGGAAGATACTTCGTGATTGGCGCAAGTTCCGACAGTGCGAGTAACTTCCTGACGGTCGAAAAGGGCGCAACACTCAAGTTGACCGAGGGTGACGGACGGGTTCATGTTGGTTATAACGCAGGTTCTTCCGGGACGGTAAACGTCTATGGAACGATGAATACCAGCATCAATTACTTCTGTGTTGGTACGAGTGGCACGGGAAGCATAAATATTGACGGTGGGACGCTCACGACCAAGAATATTATTCTCGGTGACGTAGAAAATAAAGGTAAGGGATACATTACCATCACGAATGGTGGACGTCTGGAATCCAGCACTTACCTGAAAATTGGTCAGAAAGCTGGCACGGTCGGTGAAGTGATTGTCGATAATGGAACGATTATCACGAAGAATGAAATTCTGGTTGGTGACAGTGGGAAAGGGAAGCTGGAAATCACCAACGGTTCTACGGTGACGACTTCTGGTAATTTCATGCTTGGAAATAACGATTCCTCGACAGGGAGTTCTTTCCTGATTGAGGATTCAACGCTGACGGTGGGCGGTGAACACCTGATTCTCGGACGTAGCTCGGATTCCGACGTGATTATGCGTGGTGACAACGCGGTCATAAACTTTAACGGTTGGGGTGTCTGTGGCTTGAGCGAGTTCGGTAGCGGTGTCGTTTTCACGATGGAAGGCGGTTCATTCAACGTAAATAAGAACCCCGGCAGTTACGGCGGTTTCACGCTCGATAAAGATTCCATCCTGAACCAGTCGGGCGGCACGATGAATATCGGAACGGAGACGGTTACCACGAATCTGAAAGTCCGACAGTCGGGAACGTATAACCTTTCCGGTGGAACGATTAACGTGACGGGTAATCTCGAGAAAGAGAGTGGGGCGACGTTTAACATGACGGGCGGAACGCTCAGCGCGAATAATGTGAAGTTCCATCTTGACCAGAAAGGGGGAAATCTCTCGCCGGGTATCGACTGGGGTGACGATTCTGCGTATCATATCGGAACCACGACGCTGGACGGTTACACGCTCGGAAAAGACGCAACGCTGACGCTTGAGCTGGATCTTGAGAATGGCGTTTACGACCAGATTGCCGTAAATGGTGAATTCCTGTTTCGTGAAGGTGCGAAAGTGGATTTACTCTACGACAGTTTGGAACTTGCCCCGAATATGTCTTACAACCTGATTCAGGCGGAGACGTTCAGCGATGAAAGTTTCAAAAATCTTGAGATTGCGCTTTCTAGCTACTCGAGTGATTGGGTTATCATGAACAACGCAGGGACGATTAACTTCGCAGTAAATCCAGCAGCTGTTCCAGAACCTGCGACGTGGGTGCTCTTGTTACTCGGAGTGAGCATTTTCATTCTGCGTCGTCATAAGAAGTAAGTACCATCCTGTTGGGAGGACTTGCTACCCGTAGAGCGTTTAGGTGGTCACGTGACTCAGTTGACCAGTTGACCATTACGTGTTCAGATGGTCACGTGGTCAGGTGCCCCAGTTGACCACGTGACCACCCTGTCGGGAGGAATCGATTACCCGTCGAGAGGGTATTTAGCCTGTTTTTCGATGTTTCGGAAAACAGGCTTTTTTTCGCTCA
>JAUNAI010000025.1:0-15262 GCA_030527705.1 Planctomycetia bacterium
AGTTATTACTCGAATCACTACCACCGGAGTTATTACTCGAATCACCATCAGTTCCACCGAAGATTTCATCACCCGTGAGGTCGCCAAAATTTCCGTCTCCAGTATTTACCGCGCCAATTCCAGTGTAGGACGCATTTTCTGTGTAGCCACAACCTTTTACATGAATCTCGGTGAGTGCAACACTACTGCTATCATTTTTCGTGGTGTTTGCACAGTCAAAATCCGGAATTTCATAAGTAAAATTAACGGCGCCAAGCGCACTGGCTGTGTTGGCGTACTGAATCGTAAGGGCATCACGAATGACTGCGATTCCACCGACAACTCCGACGACCAATATACCAATGAGGAAAGTCCATTCCATCGTCAGAATACCCGATTCTTCACGAAAATGACGTCCTCGAAAAGTACGTAAACAGGTGGCTGAAATATGTTTTACGTTATTTTTCATAATTCAGCTCCTTTAATTTGAATTCTCGAAGTAGTCCTGTGAAACTCCCCCAGATGGAGTGGAAGGATTCGTCGTGCTCGAAGACTGTTTAACGGCAATTATCGTCGGCGACGAGGTATTACTCATTCCTGGTGCCAACACGGTTTCCGTTCCGTTTTTACCTACAGTCGTGCTTAATTTTACCTCTGGTACATTATAGGCCATATCCAGTGCGCCGAGTGCATTACCCGCGCTTGCGAATTTTGCGATAATCGTGTCACGCATGACCGCGACACCACCGACGAGACCGATGACCAAAAGTACAAAAACCAACATCCACTCAAACGTCAAAACTCCGCGACGATGGGGTGCTGAAAAAAATATGACGGATTTCATGGAATAACTCTCCTGATCGAAACTTTTATACCCGACATACTATAAAATTTCGCTTTACCGTCGTTTCGCGTTACTGAAACGACTACCGAAAGGACCACCCTTCCCTGAATTTTCATGTGTGATTGGTATAATTACAGTCTCTTTTTCTATCGACACCTAATCACTGGAACAATCGTTATTTTCGTACTGAACATGACAAAAATTCCATCTTTTTAATACACTTGTGCAGGTTGTTCCGATTGTGTAATTTGTGCGGATTGTTGGAGTCGAAACTATCATTCTGCCAGAAATATAAAAATTTTTACTTTGTGCCCCCCTCGGGCCTTGCATTCTGCGCAGAGTGTGGTAAAATAGAACCGATTATCAGGAAATTTTCCTTTTTTAAGTTTAACGCTATACTAATATCACTATAAAATTCCGGGAAGGGCGGTCCTTCCGGTAGTCCTTTCCGCAATGCGAAACGACGGAAAAGCGAAATTTTATCGTGTGTCGGGTATAAAAATAACCATGAACATTTCCACGCCGCGTTATCTTAGTTCATTTAATGTTCGGCAGCTGCCACACCGTTTTACGGATGTACTTGTCGTAGGGTCAGGCTTGGCGGGTTTACGGGCTGCATTGGCGGTCTCGAAGAATCAGAATGTCACTGTGTTGACGAAACCGGTAGATATTCTGTATTCCAACAGTGACCGTGCGCAGGGCGGAATCGCTTCCGTACTGGACCCGACGGACCAGTTCGAGAAACATATTCAGGATACCCTCATTGCGGGGGCGGATTTATGTGACCAGGAGGTCGTTACTCGAGTCGTATCGGAAGGACCGAGACGAATCGCAGAGATGATTGAGATGGGAACCCATTTCGACGTGCATGCCGATGGAAGTCTCGAGTTGGGACGTGAGGGAGGCCACGGCATGAACCGCGTTGCGCACGCGAAAGGTGATGCGACGGGACACGAGATGGTTCAGACTGTCGTTAGGAATGCACGAGCGGCTAAAAACATCCGGATTCAGAAGGAGTGTTACGTTATCGATCTTCTGACGCACGAGGGACGGTGTGTCGGAGCACTCGTGCATGATGCGCAGAATGGCCAGATGGTTTACTGGGCGAAGCAGACGATTCTCGCGACGGGCGGAATTGGGCAACTTTACCGTGAAACGACGAACTCACCGATTGCGACGGGTGACGGAATCGCGATGGCTCTGCGTGCGGGAGCGAAACTGAAGGATATGGAGTTCGTCCAGTTCCACCCGACCGTATTATATGTGGCGGGAAGTAGTCGTTCTCTGATTAGCGAGGCGGTCCGTGGTGAGGGTGCGTATCTGATTGATAAGAGCGGATACCGATTCATGGCGGATTATGATGAGCGGGCAGAGCTGGCTCCCCGGGACGTTGTCAGTCGGGCGATTGTCGCACACATGGAGAAAACGCATTCCACGACCGTATTCCTGACGCTTGCGCATAAGGACCCGGAACTGATTATGCACCGTTTTCCGGGAATAGCGAACATCTGTGCGCATTTTGGAATCGACATTACGAAAGACCGTATCCCGGTTCGACCGGGCGTTCATTATATGATGGGTGGCGTAAGTGTCGATATGGAAGGGCGCACGACCGTTCCGGGACTCTGGGCGATTGGTGAAGCAAGTTGCACCGGCTTGCATGGAGCGAATCGTCTTGCGTCGAATAGCCTTCTGGAAGCCCTCGTTTATGGCGTGTCGGCAGGTATCGGAGCTTCACGTGCTGCGGCGGAGATTTCGGATGATGAACATTATCGTGTACGTCCCATTTCTTCGGATACACAGACAACTTATAATCCGACGCTTCACCTTCAGGACCTCACGAACGCGCTGAAAAGCCTCATGTGGCGTAATGCTGGTGTGAAACGGAACGCGGAGATGCTTACCGAGGGGCTGGAGACACTCAGTCAGTGGCGAAAATACACGTTTAATGGCGAGAAGGAAGATTTACAGGGTTGGGACCTTCAGAATATGATGACGGTTTCGATGTTAATCATGCACGCTGCGTTGCTGCGTGAGGAAACGCGTGGCGGTCACACACGGACGGAATTCCCCGAACGACGACCAGAGTGGCGGAAACATACGGTTTTCGAGCGACAGGAGGATGGAACGGTCGCGGTAGAAACCGAGGAAATGAAAGATTAAACAAAAGTAAAAACAGAAATAAAAAACAAGAAAAGCAAGCAGTCGAAGACTGCGATTAAGAGTTTTTTTGGAAGAGGGGCTGGGAGAAACCTAATTTTGCAAAAAATGGTTTCTCCCACGGGCGTTACGACATGACGGGTAACTCAGCCTCCCCTATTAGGGGAGGCATTAAATCGTTTCCAGTCCTAAACCGTACTTCAAAAAACTTTTAATTGTGACTTCGTCGCAGAAATTTGGAAAGGATATAAGGATATTATGACTGACTCAACGCACGATCCGATGAACATGCCAACGATTATTCTCCCGCGCGACGGTGCGGAATCCCTGAAACGCGCGAAAATGGCGGCTCAGGTCATTGCGGATAATCGTGGAAAGGAAATTGTGATTCTCGATTTACGGAAACTGACGTACGCATTCGACTATTTCGTAATTGCGACAGGTGCCAGTAACCGACAGCTCCATGCAATGAGTGATGCGGTGGACGAACTGCTGGAAAAAGAGATGAAAGAGAAAAAACTCAGCACGGAAGGGTACCAGAACAGTCGCTGGATTCTGTGTGACTATGGTGACGTAGTGATTCATCTTTTCGATGAAGACACACGTGAATATTTCCGTCTCGAAGACCTCTGGGGCGGTGCCGACCGTGTGGAATTTACGCCGAGTGTGATTGAGTGAGGCGATCTTCTTTTCATTTTTCTGAACTTTATCGGGGGAATCGTTGACAACGTTCCCCCGTTATGTTATAATGAGAAAAATTTAACTTCTGTGAAATTTTATCAAAAAATGAGGTTTATATGTTTACTTCCCCCTGCTTCCCTCTGAAACGGTTTTTCGTGGCGTTTTTTATAATAGGCGTGTATGCGAGTGTATTGAATGCCGAAGATTTCTGGTTGGCGTCGGCTTGGAAGAAGGAAAACGGTCCGACGGTGGCGCCGAATCGTCCGTTGTTCTGGGACAGTGGGAGTTGGCAGGGTTCCAGTTTCTTTCAGGGCGGGGACTGGGCGCGAATCGGAAAAGGAACGTTTCACCCCGGCTCGAACGCGCCCGCGTTGCTGATTTTTACGTCTCCCGTGGCGGGCGAGGCGAAAATTACGGGTCGTGCGAAGAAAATCGATTTCGGCGGAAACGGCGTCAATTTACAGATTCGCGTCGATGATGAGACCGTCTGGGAAGAGAATCTTGGTGGTGAGGATAAAGTCGGTGTTGAGCATCATCTCACGGTTTCTCTGAAAGTCGGAACCCGCGTTGGTTTCCGTGTGGACGCGCGACAGCAGATTGGGAGTGACGCGACAGGGTGGAATCCGGAAATTTCGGTGGGCGGGAAGGTTTTCACGCTCGCAGAGGGAATTGAGCTGGCGGACGGAAAAGCGTTAAACCCTGCGAATTGCTGGAGTTTCACCCATGAAGACCCGTGGGCACAAGTTCCGATGAGCGTGACGCAGGCGGAGCTGGATTTACTGCGTGAAACGCTCCGAAAAGCGGTTCTGGAAGGATATGAAACGCCGATTGACGCGGAATTGTGGCGATTGCAGCTCGAAGAATGGAAGCGCGACGACGCGGTAAATTGCATGCCGAAATGGATATTTCTGAAAGATACGAAAGTTGCCGAAAACGCGGAAAATGACGCGGAAGATAATACGGAAAAAGTTGTGGAACGGACGCCGGTGGAAAAGGCGGATTTTTTGCGGAAGCTCGGTAAACACCTGAAAGGAATGCGCGGATTATACGACAAGTTACAGACGCTGACAGAACGGATGACGGCGGAAGAAATCGTCGCGGTCGGGAAAATCGGCGTGAAGCTGGCGGATATGGAACGGCGTTTCGCGGTGATGGACCCAGATTTACCGAATACGGCAGAGAGTATAAAGGTGGCAATCTGGGAGAAGGATATTATTCCGTTATATTTTGACGCGCGTGTCTGGAAACGTGCGCTGGTGTTCGCGAATCCGCTCATGAAAAATACTGGACCGGTACTCTTCGTGAAGCGTCGTCCGACGGCATATAATCACATGGTCATGCAGTATTTCGGCTGGCGCGCGCAACACGGTGGCGGACTTTGTATTCTCGCGGAGCCGGGAAAAAGTTTGAAGTGTAAAGATATTCTCGCCGGGAAAATGGAAGGCGGAAACATTACGGACCCGTGCGTGTCTTGGGACGGGAAAAAAGTTCTCTTTTCGTGGGTCGACGTGAACGAAAACGCGCTTCGCTGGCCCTGGAATAATGTTGTCATGCCGAATTTTGAGAATGAAATTGAGGAAGACCACAGCGAATATTATCATATTTATGAGGTGAACACGGACGGAAGTGGTCTGCGACAGTTGACGGACAGCCATTATGAGGATTTAATGCCGTGTTATCTGCCGGATGGGGGAATCGCGTTTATTTCCAGTCGTCGGAAGGGGCACGCGCGGTGTTTCTGGTGGGCTTTCGGACGCCGATGGACGACGTTTGCGACATTCCGGATGAATGCCGACGGGAAGGAGATTCAGCAACTTTCTTGGCACGACACGAATGAATGGTACCCGACCGTGGGACATGACGGACAGATTTATTACGCGCGGTGGGACTACATCGACCGTGACGCGGTGACGCACCAGAATCTCTGGTCGATGCGCCCGGACGGCACGAATCCGACGGCAGTGTGGGGGAATGCGTCACTGGATATCTTCTGTTCTTTCCAGGCGAAACCGATTCCGGAAAGTCGGAAGTGGATTCTGACTGCGTCGGCGCATCATTCCTGTACGGGCGGGTCGCTCGTGATTCTTGATCCGTCCGTCGCGAAAGATGGACCGGCAGCGATTGAGCGAATTACGCCGGAAGTGAAGTTCCCGGAAGCGGAAGCAATGCACATTCCGCAGTTTTACGCCTCGCCGTGGCCACTGTCTGAGGATTTTTATCTGGTGGCGTACAGTCCGTTCCAGCTGACGTTCGAGCCGTATCCGTGTCGGGAAGACGCGCTGGGGCTTTACGTTTATGACCGTTTCGGAAACCGTGAGTTGCTGTATCGTGACAGAAATATCGGGTGTGACTCGCCGATGACGCTTACCGCGCGGAAAACGCCACCGGTTTTACCCAGTTTCCTCCCAGAAAACGCACCGGATGAAGGTCGGTTTTTCGTGCAGGATATTTATCAGGGACTCGGCGACAAGGTAGAGCGTGGGAGCATTAAGGAACTACGTGTTGTCCAGATTTTCCTGAAAACTAACACGGACGCGAATGACCCGGCAATCGGGCTGGCTGGCGAAGAAAATGGACGCGCCATTCTCGGAACGGTCCCCGTCGAGGCGGACGGCTCGGTGAATTTCATCGCTCCGGCACGGACGCCGATTCTGTTCCAGGCACTGAATGAGAAGGGGGAAGCGTTCCAGATTATGCGGTCACTGACATATCTTCAGCCGGGGGAGGAAATCGCGTGTATCGGCTGTCACGAAGACCGAAATAGCGTGGTGGATGGAAAATCGCCATACTTTAACCCGTCGGCGGTCGGCGGAAATGTGGGAGCGACTGGAAACGCTACACGTCCGTCATTACCGATTGCGGCAGGTCGTGAACCGTCGCGGATTGTGGTGGGGAAATATGAGGGAAGACCGTTCTCGTATATGGAGTCCGTTCAGCCGATTCTGGACGCGAAATGCGTTTCATGTCACGGCGCGGACCCGGAAAATGCGGTGTTTAAGAAGAATCCGATTAACCTGACCGGGAATAAAAACCATGCGGTTCACGGTGGTTTCAGCGAGTCGTACGTCACGTTGATGAAACGTCCGGGACTGGTTCCGCGTTGGGAACAGCGTAACCGAGTTGAAGTGACCATGCCCGGCGGTGAACACGGCGCAATCGGTAGCGGACTGAAAAAGGTAATCGCGGATGAAAATCATCGTGACGTGAAACTTACTCCGGAAGAGTGGTCGACGATCGCGACGTGGATTGACCAGAACGCTATTTTCTACGGTACGACGGTGCGTGAGGCGCAGAAAGAACAGTTTTCCGGGAAACCGATTCCGATGCAGGAATTACAGTAAAAGTAGTTAGCGTAGATTAACTGGGAGGTGGCGTGTCTCACGTCGCCTCCTAAAAGTACGACGAAGTCTCACTGGGGGTGCGGACGTCTCGTCTGCAGAAAATATTAAGCATTTTAGTTCCAAATTATAACACATTGCGTAATTTGGGAAAGATTTATTCCCTAAAGTTGTTATTTTTATACACGATTGTGGACGAGACGTCCGCGTACCCAGTTAATCAGCGTTTTTCTAACGATTACGACAGGGAATGTTATAATGCGCATAAAGTGCCAAAGTTGACATTACTTTTCTATTTTTTTGTCTTGAAATGGGAAATTTCTGTGGGGAAAGTCTTGACTTTCAATAAAAATCTGGTAATTTAAGTAGAATAGGTATATGTTTTTTGAAAATTACTCGCCTTCCTTATAATATAAATTTGGATAACAGCTTATGTTTGCGCGTTTTTTTATCGATCGGCCGATTTTTGCCAGTGTCATTTCGGTCGTAATCGTGATTCTGGGAACGCTTGCGTATTTCCAGCTTCCTATGACACTTTATCCTGATGTCGCTCCTCCAACGATTTTCGTGCGTGCGGAATATCCCGGTGCGGATGCGGAGACGGTGGCTGCTACCGTTGCGGTTCCACTGGAAGAACAGATTAACGGCGTGGAAGATATGCTCTATATGTCGACGAACTGCGCGAATAACCAGGTTTCTATCAGTATCACCTTTAAAGTTGGAACGGACCTGAATATGGCGCAGGTTTTGGTGCAGAACCGCGTATCGATTGCGACGCCGAAACTGCCGGAGGTGGTCCGGTCGCTCGGTGTGACGACGAAAAAAATGAGTCCGACGCAGATTCTTTATGTGAATCTTTATTCTCTGAAAAAAGGGACCGTCCGGGAAGGGTGTAAGCTCCAGAAGAGTGTGGACGAGAACGGGCGTGAGTATTATCATGAGAAAATTTATGAAAATCCGGAAGATAACGAGCCGTATTATGATATGTTGTATCTGAGTAACTATCATCGGTTACACACGCGCGACGTAATTTCGCGTCTGTACGGCGTGGGGGACGTGTCGATTAACGGTGAAAAAGAATATGCCATGCGAATTTGGCTTGACCCGGATAAAATGATGGTGCGTCATGTTTCTGCGTCAGATGTCGTAGATGCGATTTCGAAACAGAACGTGGAAGTTTCCGCTGGTCAGCTCGGTCAGCAGCCTGTAGAAAAACGGGTTTCGTTCCAGTATATTCTGAAAACTCAGGGACGTCTTCTGGATGCGGAAGAGTTCGGGCGAATTGTGATTCGTACGGAAGATAATGGAGAAGTTGTCCGTCTGAAGGATATCGCACGGTTGGAGATGGACTCGAAAACGCGAGACGTGGTGGACTACATCGAGGGTGACTTGGCATTTAAGGATGAAGCGCATCGGTTACCGGATGGAACGTTCAGACGGGAGATTTATCGGAATACGGAGACCAGTACGCTTTCGATTTCTCAGTTACCGGGAGCCAACGCGCTCAAGACAGCAGAAGCGGTTCGCGAAAAGATGATGGAGCTGGAAAAACAGTTTCCGCCGGGTCTGAAATACGCGATTATTTACGACACAACGCCGTTTATTGAGGAGTCGATTGCGGAAGTTCAGCATACTCTGCGTGACGCAGTGATTCTTGTGGCGGCGGTGGTGATTCTCTTCCTACAGTCGTGGCGAGCGGCGATTATTCCGTTGCTGGCGGTGCCAGTGTCGCTGATTGGGACGTTCGCCGTCATGTCCGTGATGGGGTTCTCGTTGAATAACCTTTCACTGTTCGGGCTGGTTCTTGCGATTGGTATCGTGGTAGACGACGCAATCGTGGTGGTCGAGAATGTGGAACGTCACATCGCACGCGGACTTTCACCGAAAGAGGCAGCGCGAGCGGCGATGGACGAGGTTTCCGGTGCGTTGGTCGCAATCGCGTTGGTGTTGAGCTGCGTTTTCGTTCCGTGTGCGTTCCTGACAGGTGTGACGGGACAGTTTTTCCGACAATTCGCTCTGACAATTGCGATTTCGACGATTATTTCTGCGTTTAACTCACTGACGCTCTCCCCAGCGCTGGCGGCTCTGCTTCTGAAACCACACGGAACGCGGCGCGACCCGCTGACGTGGTTGATGGAAGTCTGTTTAGGGTGGTTTTTTAAGCTGTTTAACGTTTCTTTCTCGGCGATTACGTGGGTTTATGTCCGATTGGTTGGCGTGTGTCTACGACTGAGTTTCATCGTGATGATTCTTTACGGCGGGTTGCTCTGGTTGACGGTTGATACGTTTAAAACCACACCGACGGGATTCGTAACGTCGCAGGACCGTGGGTATTTAATGGCGTTTTTACAGTTGCCGGACTCCGCGTCGCTGGATCGTACGATTGATGCGTGTATTAAGTTCCAGAATATCTGTTTCGGTGACCCGCGCGATCCGAACTCGAAGCCGATTCCGGGGATTCGGGCGGTGTCGAGCGTTGATGGCGTGTCGTTCCTCGCAGCGGGAGCCATTTCGAATATGGGTTCCATCACGGTGATTCTGGATTCTTTCGAGGAACGGAAGAAGCTGGGAATTACGGACCTGATGATTCGTGATGAGTTAATGCGTCGCGCACAAGAAGAAATTCCGGAAGCTCTCGTGAATGTGAACCGCCCCGCGCCGGTGGACGGAATGGGAAAAGGTGCGTCGTCCGGATTTAAGTTACAGCTTCAGGACCGTGGAAGTATCGGTCTTGCGGGTCTTCAGGCGGTTACGACGGACTTGATTGATGCGGCGAACGCGAATCCACGACTGAATAACCTTCAGACTCAGTTCCGCGCGGGAACGCCGCAGAAGTATATCGATATCGATCGCGAAAAGGCGATGGATATGGGTGTCGATGTAAATGAAATCTTCACCACGCTTCAGGTTTTCCTCGGTTCAAAATACGTGAATGACGTGACGTTCCTCGGTCGAAACTTTCAGGTGAAAGTACAGGCGGACGGTCCGTTCCGTATTGAGGATGAAAATCTGAATCGGTTACACGTGAAGAATCGGAACGGGGATATGGTTCCGCTCGGGTCGGTCTGTACGGTACGTGATAAGACAGGGCCGCTGACGGTTCCGCGGTATAACATGTTCCCGGCAGCTGCGATTTCCGGTGAGGCGGCGATGGGGACCAGTTCTGGCGATGCGCTGTTGGAGATGGAACGTCTGTGTGACGAAATTCTTCCGCAGGGGATGGGTTATGAATGGTCAGAAATGTCGCTTCTGGAACGAATGGCGGGAAATACAGCAATTTACGTGTTCATGTTTGCCGTTTTGTTCGTGTTTCTGGTTCTGGCGGCGCAGTATGAGTCGCTGGTGTTGCCGATGGCTATTATTTTGGTGGTGCCGATGTGTCTGTTATGCTCGCTGATTGGCGTACGTAGTCAGGGGCTGGACATGAATATTTTCACGCAGATTGCGTTCCTCGTGCTGGTCGGTCTCGCCTGTAAAAACGCGATTTTGATTGTCGAGTTCGCGAAAGTGGAACAGGATAACGGTCTGTCGCGGTTCGATGCGGCTCTGAAAGCGTGTGAATTACGTCTGCGTCCGATTATTATGACGTCGTTGGCGTTTATTCTCGGCGTCGTTCCGCTTCTGTTCTCGAGTGGCGCGGGTTTCGAAATGCGGTTCATGCTCGGACTGGCGGTGTTCTCCGGGATGCTGGGCGTGACGGTTTTCGGACTTTTCCTGACGCCGGTGTTTTACTCCGTGATTATGATGATTTTTGGGCGGAGGAAGAAGGAAGAGAAAGAAGAAATACAAGACAAGCAAGCAATCGCAGATTGCGATTAAAAGTTTTTTTGGAAGAGGGGCTGGGAGAAACCTATTTTGCAAAAAAGGTTTCTCCCACGGGCGTTACCCTGCGACGGGTAGCCGATTTCTCCCGACAGGGTGAAATTCGGCGTAATGGGTTTAGGAATGAAAAGAACCCCGGAGGGGTGATATGTAATAGCCGTGGGTGTAAACCCACGGTTGAACGGAATCCCCACCCACCCTCCGACCACGTAGTGGTCGAATCATTCAACCGCTACGCGGTTGGCGTTTTTAAGGGTTTTCCCGGATTCCGGGGGTAAAAACCCCCGGCTATATACATTGGACCGCTACGCGGTCGGAAGACGGCATCCCACCGTCTGTGATAAACATCTCCGAAATATTCAGGTTAGGGGAGGCGTTAACTAAACAGGAGAATTCCATGAATCATATTCATCATATAAACCGAAAAATGGTATTAACTTTATCCCTTTTAACGTGTGTGTTGGGAGGGTGTGATAAGAAGGACGCACAGCAGGAAAGCGCACAGAGGGTGGTAAAGCCCGTCGTGGCGCATGTCATGAATCCGGTGGAACGGGAAGTCGTCGATTATGAAGAGTTTACCGGTCGGCTTCTGCCGTTCGATGAAGTCGCAGTTCGTCCGCAGGTGAGCGGGACGCTCTTACACTGTACGTTCCGCGAAGACGCGATTATTCGGATTAATCCACAGACGGGAGAGCTAATTCCCACCGACGGAAAAGAGACGGAAAATGTGGACGAAAACAAAACAGAATCGGTCTTGCGTGAAGGTGATGAGGTCCGGGAAGGACAGTTACTTTTCGAGATTGACCCACGTGTGTACGAGACGATTTTAGATAGTGCGAAAAGTGAGTTAGAAGTGCTTCAGGCACGGAAAAAACGACTTGAAAATGATCTGAACCGTGCGAAACGGCTACGTCCGACAGGAGCTATTTCGGCGGAAGAATATGATTTAGCGCTGTTTAACTTACAGGAATGTGAGGCGGAAATTTCCGTGGCGGAAGCGGAAATTCAGAAAGCGCAGATTAACGTGAATTACACGAAAATTTACGCGCCGATGGACGGACAGTTGGGTGAGTTGGAAGTCTCCGTGGGCAACCTTGTGCAGGGAAACGCGATGACGGATTCTGCGACGCTTGTGAAAATTGTGCGTGTTGACCCGATTTACATTAATATTAATATCGACGAGGCGACTTCCCAGCGTCTGAAGAAAATTGCTGACGAGCGGAAATTAAAGAACCCGGACGCGGATTCTGAGCTGACGATTGAGTTTCGACTTTCCGACGAAACGGAATTTACCCACACCGCCCGCGTGGATTATATGACGCCGACACTGGAACGTGGGTCTGGAACACGGTTAATTCGTGCGATCTGTGAGAATCCGAAAACACCGAGTGGCGGGCGACTATTTCAGCCGGGAATGACGGCGCATGTGCGGATTCGCGTCACGGAAAAGTATAACGCGCTTCTCGTTCCGGAAGAAACGCTTGGCACGAACCAGTCGACGCGCTTCGTGTATACGTTGACGGAAGAGAACATGCCGGAAATGCGGACGGTACAGCTCGGACCGATTCAGGCGGATAATATGCGTGTGATTCGCAGTGGTCTGAAACCGGGTGACCGAATCGTGAAGGATAACCTCTTGAGAATCCGTATGGATCGCCCGGTGCAACCGATGGAGGATAAGAAGGCGGAGTAAATTTATTATTTAGGGGAAATTACGCTGAAAATCTCAGAATTAAATTTCCTACGGATTTCACGAAAACCAGTGTTTTTATATCTCCCACAGAACACACAGACTTTCACAGATTTTTATTTCTCTTCTGTGTAAATCTGTGAAATCTGTGGGAGATTTAATGGTTTTTCTTTGAGCTTTTTAATTGTTATTATTTTTTTGATGGAGATTGATGATGGAATACGAAAATTTAATGCCCATTCGTCCGCGTCGGTTACGTTATAATCCTGCGGTCCGAAAACTTGTCACGGAATACCGCGTCACGCCGGAACGGCTGATTTTACCGCTTTTCGTGTGTGAGGGAAGCGGCGTGAAGGTGGAAATACCCTCCATGCCGGAAGTGTATCAGATGTCGCTGGATATTCTGGCGGAAGAAGTGCGTGAGCTGGAAAGTCTCGGCGTCGGCGGGGTGATTTTATTCGGAATTCCTGCTAAAAAAGATGAAATCGGGTCGGATGCCATGTCTGCGGATGGAATCATCGCGCGCGCAGTCCGGACGGTGAAAAAAGCGGCTCCGGGACTGCTCTGCATCACGGATGTCTGCTTCTGTGAGTATACTTCCCACGGTCACTGCGGCTGTCTGAAGAAGTTGCCCTCCGGAATCGTGGACGTGGATAATGACGCGACGCTTGAAATGCTTCAGAAACAGACGCTCATTCAGGCGGAAGCGGGTGTCGATATGGTTGCTCCCAGCGGCATGATGGACGGAATGATTGGCGCCATGCGTGACGCTCTTGACGCGAACGGGTTCACGAATCTTCCGATTATGAGCTACGCAGTGAAGTATGCCAGCGCGTTTTACGGTCCGTTCCGTGACGCGGCAGATAGTGCGCCTCAGTTTGGTGACCGACGGAGTTATCAGATGGATTTCGCGGCGGTTGCGGAGTCGGCGTTGCGTGAAGTCGAGCTGGACGTCGCGGAAGGGGCGGACTTAATCATGGTGAAACCGGCGTTGGCGTATCTGGATATTGTGCGGATGGTGCACGAGAATTACCCGGAATTACCGTTGGCGACGTATAACGTGTCGGGTGAGTACAGCATGGTAAAAGCGGCGGCGTTAAACGGTTGGGTCGATGAGGACCGAATCGTGGACGAATCGTTAATTGCCATGACGCGGGCCGGGGCGGGAATTATTTTAACGTACTGGGCGAAAAAGGTCGCACAGCGGATGAAATAAGAGAAAGAAAAGGAAACATAGAATAAATACCTGCGACGCAGTCGCGATCAAGAAGTTTTTGAAACTTTTAATACCGACGCAACGTGATGTTTCATTTCACCGTCGTTACGCGTTGCGAAACGACTTGCGTCGGGACCGCCCAACGTGGTACGGCAGTTTGACCCTTTTAGTGGGTCTGGGGAGAAAACAACATTCAAAATCTTGTCTCCCCACGACCGTTACGACTGACGGGTAGTAAGTTCCTCCCGACAGGGTGGAATCTTGCGTAATGAGTTTAGCCTAAAACTTACTTTAACCCGTCTCAAAAAACTTTTCGTTTTAGAAAGGTGACATAATCAGTTTCTTCATAAGTAATCACTGAATAAGTGGTGTTTCGGAAGCCTAATATGATGAAAGTTTAATATGATGAAAAATTTTTTCGCGTGGCTCCAAATTGTCCGATTTCCTAACGTTTTCACGATCGTCGCGGATGCGCTGACGGCAGGAGCGTTGACGTATTATCTGCGTGATTTTCCGGTTGTGCTGGCGGTCGCGTTCACGATTGCGAGCGTCGGAGCGATCTGTCTCTACTGGTCTGGCATGATTCTGAATGACGCTTACGACGCGGAAGAAGATGCTGCGTTGCGAGTGAATCGTCCCATTCCTTCCGGGCGAATTTCTCGGAAGACTGCGTTTCGCGTTGGTTGGGGACTGTGGGTAGGAGGACTTGCGCTGTGTCTGACGGGTGGTGTGACGGGGTTTCTGAATGGAACGGGGATTTCGGCGGTTTTTTTCGTGTCGGCAATTCTTCTGGCGGTCTGTATCTGGCTTTATGACGCGGAATTTAAGAATACTCCTGTCGGACCATTTTTAATGGGCATGTGTCGCGGTCTGAATATCCTGATGTTACTCTCTTTTCGGCCAATGAGCGAATTGGCGGCGTCACCGCTGTTACTGTATCCGCTGGCACTGACGATTTATATTACTGGTGTCACGTTTTATGCACGGGGTGAGACGGAAGAGGCTCCGGAAGTTGGAATTCATCGACCGGGTGTGGTGGCGACGCTCTTTTCACTTCTTCTCATGGCGGGTGGAATTGCGCTTCTTGTGCCTTTTCCGTCGTGGCTGGAAAGTTGGATGCCGGGGAGCGTGACTGCGCTTTTCGTAATGGAACCGTGGCGGTGGGTGATTCTGATTTCTGTGTTAGCGTTGTGGCTTGTGTTTCGAGCGTTTAGTGCGTATTTTCAGGGGCCGTTACGTGTACGAATAATGGTAAAACTGGCATTATTTACGGTTTTTCTGCTTGATGCGGGACTCGTTGCCGTGGTGGGTGGGATTCCTGCTGCGATGATGATTCTGGCATGTTTCGCAATTGCTTCAGTTATCGGCCGGTGGGTGTATAGTACCTGAAAAAATGTTGTATCCTAAATAATGCAAAAAATTTACCCGAGAATCGCGACGGCTCCGATTCGTCTTGATTCTGCGGGTAAATTTTAAGTGTCTTGCGCGATTCTCACGTGACTTTTACATGATTCGCACGTAATTCTCATACC